>JAXDLD010000319.1:0-16205 GCA_034666805.1 Acidobacteriota bacterium | reverse complement strand
TACTGGGAGAGACGGAAAAGCCTTCGGAGATCTTGCAGGTCTATTTTCCGCCCACGACGACGACGAACTCCCCCTTGAGCGACGGCCTTCCCCCGAACTCCGCCCGCAGCTCCGAGACCATCCCCCGGAGCACCTCCTCGTGCAGCTTGGTGAGCTCCCGGGCGACGGCCGCCGGGCGATCGCCGAGCTCGGCCTGGGCGTCGTCGAGGCTCGCCAGGAGCCGGTGGGGGGACTCGAAGAAGATGAGGGTGTGCGGGAGGGCTGCCCAGGCGCGGAAGAAGGTCCGGCGCTTGCCGGACTTGGGCGGCGGGAAGCCGGCAAAGGTGAAGGGGTAGGGCGGGAGGCCGGAGACGACCAGGGCGGCCAAGAGGGCGGAGGGGCCGGGGAGGGGCTCGATGCGGATACCGCGGGCCGCCGCCTCGCGGACGAGGAGGAAGCCGGGATCGGAGAGGAGAGGGGTGCCGGCGTCGCTCGCCAGGGCCACGGTCCGGCCCTCCTCGAGCTCCGCCAGCAGGCGCGGCAGGCGTTGGCGCTCGTTGTGCTCGTGGAGCGAGACGAGCGGCTTCTTGATCCCCAGGTGATGGAGGAGAAGGCCGGTGTGGCGGGTGTCCTCGCAGGCCACGAGATCGGCCGACTCGAAGGCGGCGCGAGCCCGCGGGGTGAGGTCGTCGAGGTTGCCGATGGGGGTGGCGACGACCAGGAGCTTGCCGGGCATGAGCAGGAGGGAGACCCTAGTCCCGCGGGATCTCCTGGTCGAGGTTGACAGCGCTCCCGGAGAGGCGGGCGATGAGCATGAGCCGGCGCTTGAAGCGGAACTTCTGCTCGTAGCGGGTGATCCGGGAGACGGTCTCCTCCGCGTAGCCGCGCGCCACCACCTCGGCCGGGGAGAGGCCGAGGTCGAAGAGGAGATAGAGGACCTCGTCCGCCGTCCGGTAGTCGAACCCCAAGTCCCCCTCGTCGGTCTGCCCGGGCCAGAGGTCGGCCGAGGGGCGCTTCTCGACCACCGACGGCGGGAGCCCGACGTGCAGGGCGAGCTGCCAGACCTGCTGCTTGTAGAGATCGCCCAGGGGGTTCAACGAGCTCGCGTTGTCGCCGAAGACCGTCGAGTAGCCGAGGAGGATCTCGGTCTTGTTCGAGGTCCCGAGCACCAGGCAGCCGAGCTTCTTCGCCTGGTCGAAGAGGATCGTCATCCGCTCGCGCGCCATCTTGTTGCCCCGCCGGGTGGCGTCGGCCTCGGGCTCCTCCGCGTCGAAGTAGGCGTCGACCATGGGCGAGATGTCGATCGTACGGGCGGCGAGCCCCAAGCTTAAGGCAACCGCGTGGGCGTCGGCCAGGGAGTCGGCGGAGGACGTGCGGTAGGGAAGGAGGAAGCCGTGCACCTGCTCCGGCCCCAGGGCGCGGACGGCGAGGGCGGCGGCGAGCGAGGAGTCGACCCCGCCCGAGAGGCCGACCGTCACCCCGGAGGAGCCGGCGGTCGAGACCGCGTCGCGGATAAAGCTCACGAGAACCGCCACCGCCAAGGGCGCGTTGAGCGACAGGCGGCCGGCGACCTCCTCGCGGCGGATCACAGCGGTCCCTCCAAATCGGTCCGCTCGTCGTCGATGAGCGGCAGCTTCCAGCGCAGGCGGTCGGCTTCGCGGAGGTCGATCTCGGCGACCAGGAGGTGCTCTTCGAGGATCGGCGCGCGAAGGCTGAGCTCGCCGCCCGGCCGCACCACGTGGCTGCCGCCGGTGTAGAACGAGCCCTCCTCCCAGCCCACCCGGTTGCAATAGACGACCCAACAGGTGTTGAGGAGCGCGGTCGAGCGGGTGACGAGCTCCCAGGACTCCTGGCTCTCCGGCAGGTCGCCGGCGCCGATCCGGCCCGGGCCCGCCGAGGGGATGATGAGGAGCTTGGCGCCGGCCACGGCGAGCCGGCCGGCGAGGCTCGTGTGCCAGAGGTCCTCGCAGATGAGGATGCCGGCCCGGCTGCCGCCCAGGTCGGCGAGGCCGAGCCTTCTCCCGGCGCCGAAGAAGCGCTCCTCCTGGAAGATGCCGTAGGTCGGCAGGTAGATCTTGCGGTGGGTGAGGACCTGGGCGCCGTCCTTGAGGAGCACCGCGCTGTTGTGGAGCACCCCGCGCGCGTCCTCCTCGACGAAGCCGACGACGACCGCCATGGGCCCCGCCGCGGCGGCCAGCCGGGCGAGGACGGGGGAGCCCGCCGGGCGCAGGGCGACCCGCGGGGTCAGGTGGAGGAGGCGGTAGCCGGTGAGCGACAGCTCGGGGAAGACGAGGAGGTCGACCGCGCGCTCCCGCGCTTCGGCGATCCAGCCGAGGTGACGTTCGAGGTTCGCCTCGACGTCCCCCAGCCGGCAGTCGATCTGCGCCAGTCCGACGTGTAAGAGGGAGCTCTCTTCAGCCATGGCCGGGGCGATGCTAGCATGCCGGGTCGATGCCCACCTCCCTCCCGTTCCTGGCCTCCGCCCTCGTCCTCTTCCTGGCCGCGCCGCCCCCGTCCTCCCCCCCGGTCACCCCGGGAACCCCGGGCGCCCCGGACGCGAGCACCGCCGGACAGAACACCCTGAGGGACCGGGTGCTGGCGATCGTCGACGAGGACCTCATCCTCGACTCGGACCTCCTGCGCATTATCGCCCTCGGCCTCGCCCAGCCCAACCCCGGCGAGGCCGACCGTGAATTCCGCCGCCGGGTGCTCGCCCAGCTCATCGACCAGCGGCTGCGCTTCCATGAGATCGACCGCTTCGGCTTCGAGCAGGTGCCGGCCGCCCTCGTCGACCAGCACGTCCAGGAGATCCGCGACCGCTTCAAGAGCGCGGACGAGCTCGATCGACGATTGAAAGAGGTCGGCCTGACCCCCGCCGGCCTGCGCCAGCTCGTCTCCCGCCAGCTCATGGTCTTGACCTACGTCGACGAGCGGCTGGGGCCGAAGGTCTTCGTCACCCTGGAGGACATCAATGCCTACTACAGGGACGTCCTCACTCCCGAGCTCGAAAAGCAGGGCAAGCCGGTGCCGATGCCCGACGAGGTGCGCGAGCAGATCCGCGAGGTGCTGAAGCAGAAGCTCCTCAACAAGGAGATCGACACCTGGACCGAAGAGCTGCGCCGCAATGCCGACATCCTCAACTACTTCGACGACCAGGGCAAACCGCTCCCGCCCGTGGTCCGGACGATCGTGAAAAAAAAGCCGGGCTCCAAAGGCTAGGAGTAGATCCTCCCGTACTGCGACCAGCTCGTGAGCACCCGCCGCACGTAGCTCCGGGTCTCGACGAAGGCGATCTTCGAGAAGAGCTCCTCCGGCTCCGCGCTGTAGCAGTAGGTCCGCCAGAGATGGGCCTGGGGCTTGCCGGCGTTGTAGGCGGCGACGGCGAGCTGCGGGTCGTCGCCCAGGCCGTGCAGCAGCTCCTCGATGTAGGCGGCGCCCAGGGCGATCGAGATCTCGGGCCGGAAGAGGTCCTCGGCGCGGAGGCTCTTGCCCCCGGTCTGGCCGGCCAGGCGTTGCGCCGTGGGGAGCGCGAACTGGGCGAGGCCGCGGGCCGAGGAGCGGGAGAAGGCCGTGGGCTCGAAGCGGCTCTCCTCGCGGAGGATCGCGGCCAGGAGCAGGGGGTCGATCCCCCGGTGCTTGCCCTGGCTGAGGATCGCTTCCCGGTAGGCGAGAGGATAGAGGAGCTTGCCGTAGGCCTCGGGCTGAAGAGCGAGAGGGAGGCGGTCGGGGGTGCGGAGGCGCAGGTCCTCGACGATGTCCATCGCCCGGTGGGTCTCGCCGGCGTGGGAGAGGGCGAGGGCACCGGTGAAGGCGAGCGCGGGGTCCGCCAGGGGGAAGTGCTGGCGGACGGCCGGGGCCCCCTCGTGCCAGAGCCCGAGGACTAGGAGCATCTCGTCCGGCCGGCGCAAGGGGGCCTGCCAGAGCGGCCAGCGCTCGACCGGCACCTCGGCGAGGCGCAGATAGGGGGCGGTCCCCTTGTCTGCCGCGAGCGCCTGGCGGAGCTTGCGCTTCGCGACCGTACCCACCGCATCGTCGTCGCCCAGGAGGAGCCAGGCGGCGACTAAGTCTTCGGTCCGCCGCGAGGCGGCGAGGCGCCGGCCCTCGGCGGCGGTGACGCGGGCGAGCGCCGGGGAGCCGAGCCGGGCCCGGGCGGACTGCGAGAGCGGGTGATGGAGGTCGGCGCGCAGGGCTCCCAGGTAGGCGCCGACCGCCCCGCGGAGGTCGCCGGCGAGCTCGGCCAGGCGGCCCCGCCAGTAGGCGACCTCGATCTGGTCGTCCCGGTTGCCGGCGGCGGCGGCCCGTTCGAGCCAGGCCTGGGCGCGGTCGCCGCGGTGGCGGACGAGGTCGGAGGCGGCGAGGAAGAGGGCGGCGCGGGCGGCGGTCTCCCGCCAGGGGAGGCGCGCGCCGAGCTGCTCGTAAAGGGCGAGCGCCGCGCGCTCGTCGCCACCCCGCCAGTCCAGGCGCAGGGCGGAGATGAGGGACGGGGCGGCCCACTCGCCCCCGGGGTTCGCCAGGTAAGCCCGGCGGAAGGTCGTCGAGGCGGTCGTCCAGTGCCCTAGGAGCTCGAAGGAGCGCGCCTCCTGGTAGAGGGCGGTCGCCTTCTGCTCGGGATTGGCGGTGCGCTGGGCGAGGTCGCGGAAGAGCACCCCGGCGGCCCCGTAGCGCCCGAGCCAGAAGTTGGCGCGGGCGACCGCATAGCTCGCCTCGAAGTCCGCCGTCGCCTCGGTCCCGGCGGGGAAGGCGAGCTTGAGCTGCTTTATCGCCCGCTCGAACTCGCGGTGCTGCTCGAAAGTCAGCCCGAGGAGCCGCGGCACCTCCCCGCGCTCGGTCTCCGGGACCAGCCGGGCGAGCCGCAGGGCGGCCTCCCGGGCCACCTCGTCGTTGCGGTCCTCTTCGATCAAATGGACGTAGAGGCCGCGGGCGGTCTCCTTCTGCCCGGCCTTCCGCGCGCAGTCGGCCTGGGCGAGGAACACCTCCCGCCGCGCGGGTACAGGCATCTTCTCCGGGGTGATTCCCGCGAGCAGACGGCAGTCGCCGCCCTTGGCGAGGGTACGGGCGAGGAGGCGGACGGCGTCGAGGAGGAGGGGCGAGGCGAAGTCCGCGGGATTGGCGGCGATGGCGGTGGCCACCAGGCCTGCCGCCATCTCGGGGTGACCGGCCTTCTCCTGTCCGAGGGCCAGCCGGTAGCGGCTGTAGGAGCGCAGCGCCGGCGTCTCCCCCATGGCGGCGGCGAAGGCGTCCATGGCTTCCCGGTGCTTGCCGGCGGCCTCGAGCAGGGCGCCGCGGAGGTAGTCGAGCCCGATCTGGCGGGCGAGCGCCGGCTGTTCGGCGAGCTCACGGTCGGTGCGGGCGAGAGCGTCGGTGCGGCGATTTTCGAGCTGCAGCTGGACGAGGACGGGGCGGGGGTCGCCGGCGGCGAGGACGAGTGCGAGGGCGAAGGGACCGATCATGCCCGGACCGGCGGGAAGGGAGAGCGGGGTTTTAAGACCCGCGGTCAGGCCGCCGGCGTATCCGCCTTCCGCGCTACCCGCGCGCCGAGCGATTGCAATTTCAGTTCCATTCCCTCATAGCCACGATCGAGGTGGTAGATGCGCTCGACGACGGTCTCCCCCTCGGCCGCGCAGCCGGCGAGGACGAGGCAGGCCGAGGCCCGGAGGTCGGTCGCCATGACGTTGGCGCCGGAGAGCGCCCGCGGTCCGTGCACCCGTGCCGAGCTGCCGTCGACCCGCACGTCGGCACCCATTCGCGCCAGCTCCGGCGCGTGCTGGAAGCGGTTTTCGAAGATCGTTTCGCGGATCGTCGCAACTCCCTCGGCCTGGGTCATGAGGGCCATGTACTGGGCCTGGAGGTCGGTGGGGAACCGCGGGTGGGGAGCGGTGTCGCAGTCCGCGGAGCGCAAGGTTCCGCGCGAGCGGGCGCGGATGCCCTGGGCCGAGACCTCGACCTCGACCCCGGTCGCCGCCAGTTTTTCCAGGAGGGGCGCCAGATCGGCGGCGCGCGCCTCTTCGAGCAGGACGTCGCCGCCGGTCAACGCCGCGCCAATCAGGTAAGTGCCCCCCTCGATGCGGTCGGGGATGATGACGTGCCGGGCGCTCCCCAGGCCGTCGACCCCCTCGATCGTCATCGTCTCCTCTCCGGCACCGTAGATCCGCGCCCCCATGGCGACCAGGAGCTCCGCCAAGTCGACCACCTCGGGCTCTCGGGCGCAGTTCTCAAGCACCGTGGTGCCGTGCGCGAGGGTGGCGGCCATGAGGACGTTCTCCGTGCCGGTGACGGTCGGCATGTCGAAGCGGAAGCGGGCGCCCGCCAGGCGGCTGGCCCGGGCCTCGACATAGCCGTGCGAGATCTTGACCTCGGCTCCGAGGGCGGCCAGGCCCTTCAGGTGCTGGTCGATGGGCCGCACGCCGATGGCGCAGCCGCCGGGGAGCGAGACCCGGGCGAAGCCGCGCTTCGCGAGCTGCGGCCCGAGGACGAGGACGCTCGCCCGCATGGTCTTCACGAGATCGTAGGGAGCGTCTTCGGAGGAGCCGTCGGCGCTCTGGCGGCGGAGCACGATCTCGCCGCCCTCCCGGTCCTCGCTGCCCATCCCCAGATGGGCGAGCAGGCGGCGCATGGTGCGGATGTCGCGCACCCGCGGCACGCGATGGAGGACGACGGTCTCGTCCGTGAGCAAGGTAGCGGCGAGCGCGGGCAAGGCCGCGTTCTTGGCGCCGCTCGCCCGCACCTTCCCGACGAGCGGAGTGGGACCGGCGATGTGGAATCTATCCATACCCGAGACGGTGGCGGTCAGCGGCGCCGGAGCGTCAACACGCGGGGTGTGCCGGAGTAGTCCTTGCATGTCCCGGCATGGTGCAATGTAGATGCCGAGGCATGACGGCGGGCCGCGTCGAGCTGTCCGTAGCCGATCTCCACCACCAGGGCGGCGCCGGAGGGGAGACCGGCGCTTTCCGTAAAGAGACGCGCGAGCGTGGAGTCGCCGGCGCCGGGGGAAAAGAGTGCCAGGTGAGGCTCGAAATTGCAAACCTCGGGGGAGAGGGTGGGAGCCTCCGCGAGATCGATATAGGGAGGATTGCTCACCACTAGGTCGACGCGGGAGAGGTCGAGCCCGATGAGGAGATCGGCGCCCACGAGGTGAACGCGGTCTTCGACCCCATGCCGTCGGGCGTTGCCGGCGGCCACGGCGAGCGCGCCCGGCGAGAGGTCGGTCGCCACCACCCGGGAGCCGGGCATCTCGAGCGCGAGGGTGACGGCCAGGCAGCCGGAGCCGGTTCCCACGTCGACGATCCGCGCCCCTTTCTTGAGTCCCAGGGCGAGAGCGGCCTCGACCACGTGCTCGGTCTCCGGCCGCGGGATGAGCACCCGCCGGTCGACGTGGAAGCTCCTGCCGTAGAACTCCCGCTCGCCGAGCAGGTAGGCGACCGGCTCGCCGGTCAGCCGCCGTGCGAGGAGATCGGCGAACCGCGCCGCCTCCGCCTCCCCCACCGGCCGCTCGGGGTGGGCCAGGATCTGTGCTTCGGAAAGACCCGTCACGTAACCAAGGAGGAGCCCGGCCTCGCGGGTCGGGGCGCCGAACGCCGTCGCCGCCAGGCGCGGCCGCGCTGCCTGGAGTAGATCTCGGACCGTCGGCTCCGGGCTCACCGGGCCGAGTCTAGCAGCGAGGAGAGCCGACGGGCGCCACAGTCCCGGTGCAGCTCACTCTCGGCACCTTGAAGAAAAGAACCGTTCGTACGCGATCCCATGAATTTTTCTCCCCTGGCTCGGTCCGGGTGGGTAGGATGGAGGTGTCTCTTGCTCGATCGAACAGAGTACCGTCCCTCGCGGCGTCCGCGCGCCCTCTCCCGCGGCCTCGCCGGCCTGGTGCTGGCCGGGGCGCTCCTCGTCCCCGCCCGTCCCGCGCTAGCCGGCGACCTGGCCGAGGTCAAGGCGCGCGGCAAGCTCGTCATGCTGACCTTTCCCGTTCAGGGCGGCTTCTTCGACGTCGTCAACGTCGACCTGATGCGGGATCAGGGGTTGACCTTCAAGGATCTCCACAAGCCCGAACAGTTCAGCGGCATCGACGTCGACCTCGTGAACGGCTTCGCCAAGAGTCTGGGCGTCGAGCTCGAGATCCAGGTCACCTCCGAGGGCTTCGGCAACCTCCTGCCCGCCCTTGTCCGGGGCGAGTGTGACCTGGTCGCGAGCGAGCTCACGATCACCCCGGGGCGCCAGGAGATCGTCGCCTTCTCGGCGCCCTATGCCAGCAACTGGATGGCCGTCGTCATTCGCAAAGGCACCCGGATCGACAGGCCGGCCGACCTCGCGGGGAAGAAGGCGGCGATCATCCGCGGCTCGAGCCACTGGGAGCTCTTGCAGAAGGTGGCGCCCGGTGTGCCGATCGAGGGGACGGGCTTCGATCTCGAGAGCCTGGAGGCGCTCGAGAGCGGACGGGTGGACTTCACTCTCATGGACTCGAGCGTCCCGCCGGGCGAGACGGTGGATGGCCTCCATCCCAACCTCGTGGTGGCCTTCCGGTTGAAGGAGATCAGCGACGGGATCGCGGTCCGGCAGGGGAGCGACCTCCGGGCTCCGCTCGACGCCTACTTGACCGGGCTCAAGAATTCCGGCGAGCTCCAGCGGATCCTCGACCGCCATGGCTTCGGCAGGGCGGGGCAGAAGTCGGCGGCGCGCTCGCTCTGATCGGCGCCCTCTCCGGCGCGATAGCATCGCGATAGCATAGGGGTCGCCCGCGCTCCCGGAGGCCCCATGCTCAGATCCGCCCTCGCCGTCTCGTTCACCCTCCTCCTTGGCGTCGCCGGCCGCTCCAGGACGGTCGGCCTGGACGCCGCCCACCCGGTCACCCACGCGCAGATGGGGTACGGCATCCTCACCTTCCGCCCCGGCAATCCGAAGGCCGCCCCGCTCCCGGGGCGTTTCCGGGTGCTGCGGATCACCGGCGGGAGCGGGGTCTCGATCATTCCCGAGCGCGGCGAGGCCCTTCTCACGCCGGCCGGCGCCCTGAAGCTGGAAGCGGCGGTCACCGAGCTGGACCACCTGGCGGCGGAGTGGGCCAAGCGGCACCCCCCGGCGCGGCTGACCGTGACTCGCGAGGGGGAGAGGGTGAAGATCGTGGCGATCGGCAAGGGGGGGCACTCTTCGGAGCCGAAGAGCGGGCACAACGCCCTCGGCGACCTGACCGCCTTCCTGGCGACCCTCGACCTCACCTTCGATCGCCAGGGAGCGCTCGCCGCCTTCATCGGCGCCTCACTGGGGACCGAGACCGACGGGCAGTCGCTCGGTCTCGCCCACCACGCCGACGAGATGGGCGACCTGACCGCGAACCTCTCCCTCTGGAAAGAGGAGAAGAGGCAGCCGGCGGCGGTGGTCGAGATCCGCATTCCGCGCGGGCTCCCGCGGGCAACCATCGAGAAGCGCCTGGCCGAGCGGACCATCCTCTTCGCCGAGCGGACGGGGGTACCCATCGCCGTCGCGGTCGAGATCTCCTCCCCGCCACCCCCCGCCGGCGCCGTGCTACCCTGACCCCACCATGCCCCGGGCCGGAAACGGCGGCTTCACCTTCCTCGAGACCCTGGTCGCCCTGACGATCCTCGGCATCGCCCTGCTCCTCGTCCTCACCCTCGTCCTCAACCAGCCGCGGATGTTGAAGCGGCTGGACGCCCAGCGCCAGGCCTTCCGCGCCATGGAGGGCACCCTGGAGGCGGTCCGCGCCGGGGCCATCCCGCTCGCAACGACCCGCTTCGAGAACTTCGACTTCCTGGCCGGCACCCCGGCGCCGCCCGACCTCACGGTGCAGATGGACGTCCAGCCCATCTCCCCCCCTCCCGGCCTCTACCGGGTCTCCCTCTCGGCCCACTACACCCTGGCCGGCCAGGGGTTCGACAAGAAGGTCCAGACCCTCGTCTGGCAGACGGGGGGACCCTAGGTGCGCGCCGTCGCGCCGGGCGCGGTCCCACGGGGAGCGGCGGGCTTCGTCTTGATCGAGCTCGTGATCGCCATGGTCCTCCTCCTCCTGGCCCTGACCCTCGCCGCCCAGCTCCTCATGGAGAGCGCGGAGCAGCTCGTCGACTCGGCGGGCGACCAGGCCGACCCCACCGTCCCCCAGCTCCTCGACCGTTTGCGCGGCGACGTCCTCGCCTCCTCCGGCTACGAGACCTGTGAGGAGGACCAGCTCCTTCTCTCCGGCCACCCGGCCGGTCTGGTGCTCTACGAGCGGGCGGGCGGCGCCCTGCACCGGGCGGTCTTCGACGCCGACGGCACGCCGCGGGGGGAGAGCGTGCCCTGGCGCGGGGTGACCGCCTGGACCTGCAAGCCGCTCGGGGGCCGCCTGATCCGGCTGGAGGTCCTCTACCGGGCCTGGGCGGTGCGCCGGAGCCTCGGTCCGCCACCCCCGGGGGGGCGCGGGCCGAAGAGCGCGATCCGCGGCGACACCCTCTTCCTCACCCTCCGCGGCGCCGGGCTGGGGGACTCCTGGTGAGACGCTCCCGGGGCGAAGAGGGGGTGGCGCTCGCCATCACCCTCCTCGCGATCTTCCTCGTGGCGCTCGCCCTCGCCATGATCTCCATGTCGCTCCTCGTGCGGATGCGCGCCGTCCGCGAGGAGTCGCAGGGCATCGTCCTCGCCGCCCTCTCCGACGCCGCCTTGGCGGAGGCCCTGGCCCACCTCGCCGCCGACGCCGACTCGACCGGGGTGGCCCAGCACCCGTTCGGCAGCGGCAGGATCGGCAGCCAGGTCACCGCCTTGGGCGGGGGCTCCTATCGGATCGTCGCCACCGCGCGGCTGGGGGTCCGGGTGCGCGCCGTCGCGGCCCAGACCGTGCGCTCGCCGGACGGGGATGTCCAGGTGACGAGCTGGAAGGTCCTGCCGCGGGCGCGGGGGAGCTAGCTCGGATCGCGGAAGCGCAGCTCCGGATCGAGCCGGGCGCGCTCCAGGTAGGAAACGATCTGGTCGAGGAGGCTCAAGGTCACCCGTTCGGCTAGAGCGGCCTCCTTGAACAGGAGGAGGGCGGCGAGCGCCTCGCGGTGGACGTCGCGCGACTCGAAGATGGGGACCATCTCGGAGGCCAGCCGCTTGACCTCCTCGGCCCGGCCCTGGCGGGCGTAGAGGGCGGCGAGGTCGAGGGAGACCAGGGCGGCGTCGAAGCCGATCCCGCGCTCGACGAAGGCGTCCCGGGTCTCCCGGAGCGCCGCCTCGGCATCCGCGTAGCGGTCGAGGTCGCCGGCGATCTTCCCCTCCACCCAGCGCAAGCGGATGAGGTGCGTGGGCCGCCCGAGCTCCAGGTGGAGCCGGCGGGTCCGCTCCAGGGTCTCCAGGGCCTCCTGGTGGCTGCCGCTCTCGTTCAAGTACCAGATGAGGTTGTGCCGCGCCGACACCTGGAGCCAGGGCTCCTCCAGCGAGTTGATCCGCGAGAGCCCCCGGCGGATCAGCCGCACGGCCTCCTTGAAGCGCCCCTCGTAGCCGAAGGTCATCCCCTTGAGGATGAGGTTCTTCCCCTCCTGGTGGCGGTCCTTGCCGGCGCGGTAGATGGCGATCGCCCGGTCGAGCAGTGAGGCGGCCTCCTCGTAGCGCCCCTGCGAGTTGCGGAGGGAGGCCGTGAAGCTCAGGATCTGCGCCTCGGTGAAGGCGTCCTCGTCGCCCCGCCGGTGGTGCTCCCGGGCGGTCCGCAGGGCCTCCTCCGCCCGCCTCAGGTCCGAGGCGATGCGGTAGGAGTTGCCGAGATAGGCCCAGGCGTGGGCCCGGGCGTCCTCGACGATCCGCGACCCGTAGTGCTCGGGGTCCAGGCGGATGGCGATGGCGACCGCCAGCCGGGCGAGCTCGACCGCTTGGGCCGGATCGTTGAACCAGGCCTCCCGGCTGCGGTCTTCCAGAAGCTCGCAGAGCTTGAGAGCATGGAAGCGGGGCTCGCTCCTGATGAGCTGACGGCGCCGGTGCTCGGGTGCCGCGAGGAGCTCCTCGGCCAGGCCGGAGGCGCCGCTCACCTCCTCGAAGAGCCGCGACAGCCGCTCGCTCGCCTGGCGGGCCGCGCGGTCGAACGCCGCCTCGTAGCCGAAGAGGTGGCCGCGCCACTTGCCGACGCCCTCCAGCCCCTCGCCGGCCAGGCCGGCCGCCGCGCGCTGGCAGGAGACGCACCCCGACAGATGCCGCTCGACCTCCTTGCCCTCCTCGGGGGGGAGCTCGCCCCGCAGATAGCGGGCGAGAGTTTCCGGATCGGGGTGGCGCTCACTCATCCTCGGGCTCCAGAACGCCGCACCGAAACGCCTTGCGATTCATGAGCCTACCCTTTCCGGGGCAGGTCAGCGGCACGGCCGCCGTGGCCGGCATGCCTGCCTCTACCAGGAATGTCGATGCCGGAAGGCGAACCGTGACGGGGAAGGGGGATGTCTTTCCGTCAACTTTTGTCGGGGAGGGACCTCTTTAGTGGCTGCGTGCCTGCTCGGCCATCTTCTCGGCCTGGAAGTGAGCGACGAGCGGCTCGATCAGGGCGTCGAGATGGCCTTCGAGGACGACCGGGAGCTGGTGGAGGGAGAGGCCGATCCGGTGGTCGGTCACCCGGCTCTGGGGGAAGTTGTAGGTGCGGATCTTCTCCGAGCGGTCGCCGCTGCCGACCATCTTCCGCCGCTCCTCGGCTGTCGCCGCGTCGGCCTTCTCGCGCTCCATCTCGAAGATCCGGGCCTTCAGGACCCGCATGGCCTTGGCCTTGTTCTTGATCTGGCTGCGCTCGTCCTGGCAGGCGACGACGAGGCCGGTCGGCAGGTGGGTCAGGCGGACCGCCGAGTAGGTGGTGTTGACCCCCTGGCCGCCCGGGCCCGAGGAGCAGTAGCGGTCGATCCGCAGGTCCTTCTCGTCGACCTCGACCTCGATGTCCTCGGCCTCCGGGAGCACCGCGACGGTCACCGCCGAGGTGTGGATGCGCCCCGACGCCTCGGTCTGCGGCACCCGCTGCACGCGGTGGACGCCGCTCTCGTACTTGAGCCGGCTGTAGGCGCTCTTCCCCTCGACGATCGCCGAGACCTCCTTGATGCCGCCGGCCTCGGACTCCGAGACGTCGAGAACCTCGATCCGCCAGCCGTGCTGCTCGGCGTAGCGGCTGTACATGCGGAAGAGCTCGGCCGCGAAGAGGGTCGCCTCGTCGCCGCCGGTGCCGGCGCGGATCTCCAGGACGACGTTCCTCCCGTCGTTGGGGTCCTTGGGCTCCATCTCTTTCTTGAGCTCGCCCTCGATCTCCGCGCTCCGGGCGGCGAGCCGCGCGCGCTCCTCCTGCGCCATGGCGAAGAGGTCGTCGTCCTTGGCGAGGCCGGAGAGCATCTCCTCGGTCTCCTGGCGCTCGCGCTCGACGACCTTCCACTGGCGGTAGAGGAGGACCGTATGGCCGATGTCGGAGAGCGCCTTGCTCGCCTCGGTGAAGGCCTTGCGGTCGGCGTGGACCGCCGGGTCCGAGAGGCGGGCGGTCAGCTCCTCGTGGGTCTTTTCGAGCTCTGCCAATCGTTCCATCATGACGATATTCGCCTCAAGCGCGCCTCACGCGCTCGCCGGGAGGGCCAGGGGCTCCGGCGCCCTCAGCGGTTCTGCCGCGGCCTCCGGCAGGAGCCCATCGGCGCGGAGGGCCTCCTCCAGGGCGACGATGGCGACCTCCAGCATGTCGTCGGTCGGTTCCTGGGTGGTGATCTTCTGCAGCATGAGCCCGGGCCAGACGAGGAGCGCGAAAAGCGGCGCCGCCCGCTTCTTGGCGGAGAGGCGGAGCACCTCGTAGGAGAGCCCCGCGATCACCGGCACGAGGAGCAGCCGGCCGCCGAACTTGAAGAGGAACGGCGCGGTCTTGGGGATGAAGGCGAAGAGCAGGATCGACACCAGGAGGACGAAGAGCAGGAAGCTCGTGCCGCAGCGCGGGTGGAGCCGGGTCTGGACGCGGGCGTTCTCGACCGAGAGCGGGAGCCTCGCCTCGTGATTCCAGACCACCTTGTGCTCGGCGCCGTGGTACATGAAGACCCGGTGGATGTCCTTGAAGCGCGAAATGCCGAAGATGTAGGCGATGAAGAAGAGCCCGCGCAGCAGGCCGTCGACCAGGTTGAAGACGAGGCTGGGGAGCGGTCCGAAGAGGAAGCGCTCGGAGAGTTGGGTCAGCCAGAGCGGGAGGAGGAGGAAGACGACCACCCCCAGCCCCAGGCCCATGGCCATCGAGCCGGCGATCGCCGCGTTCGAGATCTCCGGGGCCTTCTTTCCCGGCGCGGTCCCCTCCGTGACCTCTTCGGCGACCGGGTCCTCGACCGCCTTCAAGGCCGAGAAGTTGAGGGCGCGGATGCCGATGGCGAGCGACTGGAAGAGGACCGTCACCCCGCGGAGGATGGGGAGCTTCAGGAACGGGTAGCGCTTGGCGATGCTCGCCACCTTGCCCCGTTCGAGGGCGATCGAGCCGTCCGGCCTGCGCACGGCGACGCCCCAGGCGCCGGGGGCGCGCATCATGACCCCCTCGATCAGGGCCTGGCCGCCGACCAAAAGCTCGGCGTCAGGCGAGGAGGGAGCCGGTGCGGGAGTCGGGTTGGCTGCCATGGCTCGTTCGTGGTTGCTCGTTCGTAGTGCGTCGGTACGAAGACAGGCCCGGCGTCCCTCAAGGGAGCAGCCGGGCCGGTCGGGAATGGACAATCTCCAGGAGGGGCCGCCTCAAGGGGCTGGGGGCCTTACGCGCTCGCCGGCTCCGCGGCGGTCCCGGGCTTGCCGTAGCGGCGCTTGAACCGCTCGACGCGGCCGGCGGAGTCGATGAGCTTCTGCTTGCCGGTGAAGAAGGGATGGCAAGCGCTGCAGATCTCCAGCCGCAGCTCGGGCTTCGTCGAGTGGGTCTCGAAGGTGTTGCCGCAGGCGCAAACCACGGTCACCCGGTGCACCTTGGGATGGATGTCTTTCTTCACGGTCGCCGTCCTTCTTTCTCTCGGGGGATGGAAGAGCCCCCGGGGGGCTCAAGAACTTGGAAGGCTAGCCGATCCCGGCCCGTTTGGCAAGGGAGGTTCTCGACTGCCGTCCGGTTCACGTCGTATAGAAGCGTTGCCGGGGTGTGAAAATTCCTGGAGGCTCCTCGGTCCACTGGGCTCTCCTGAAGGTTGGCCGAGAGGTCCGGGTGGCTGTATATCCTCCTGGGAACGCTCTCTAGCGCCTGAAAAAGGTGTGGAAGCCCCTCCGCAGGCTGCCTCGCCCCTTCCGCCACTGCCGGAGGCTCCGTGAAGTCCCCAAAACGCCTCTAAATGCATTTCGGACGGCTCGAAATGAATTTGAGTGGCTCGAAATTGATTTGCAATGCCTTTTTTATCAATTCCGGTTCGTTTTTTGGAATTTCGAGCCTCGCGTTTTAGATTTCGCAGAGAGAGAAATGAATTCCGAGCGGCTCGAATTGATTTCGAGAGGCTTTTTTGAATTTCGAGGAGTTTTGGGGTCGTTGGAGCCCCTGACAGGCTGTTTAGCGCCGTTTGTCCTGCCATTCTGGCATATTCCGGGTCTGTGCAGGGGCCGGCCGTCCTCTCAGAGGGCGGGCTGAGCGGGCATCGGGGGCTATGGGTCTACTGCCGGGTCGAAGGTGGCGAGCCCTTCCGTGGCCGCCGCTCCTAGGAGCTGGCGGTGGGAGCAGGCGAAGGTGACCTCGAGCCCTTCCTCGCGCAAGAGCAGCGCGCTCGCGAGATGGACGGCATCGGCACCTCGGAGAGGATGGCCCTGGCAGAGCCTGGGCACGAGCTTGAGCACCGCGCCTCCGACCGGCATGCGCGCGACTTCCTCCCAATCGGCGGCGAAGGCATGCTGGAGCTGCTCGAGCTCGGTAGCCAGGAGAAGTTCTTCCCGTCTTCGGCGAGCGAAGGTCGCGTGGATTTCGGCGAAAGCCAGGTCCGAAGCAGCCACAGACTCTCCACGCGCCACAGCCTTGCGCATCCGCTCGGAGCCCGGCTCGGCGATATAGAGTTTGACGAAAGCGCTGGTGTCGAGGAAAAGGATCAACGGCGGTCTTCGCGGACCATCTCAGAGGCCAGCTTGCCCCGGCTCGGGAAGGTCGGGCCTTGGAAGGCGATTCGCTCCGTCCGCCTGGGCAGTGCCACCAGGCCGCGGGACTCCAACTCGGACAGGCGCTGCTGCTCCGTGGCCTCTGGGAGCTGGGACAGCGGGATCAATGCGGCCACCGGCCGGCCATCACGCAGCACGACAATCTGCTCACCGCTTTCGGCGCGCTGCAAATAGCTCGAGAGCTGGTCTTTCAG
>JAXDLD010000318.1:0-12818 GCA_034666805.1 Acidobacteriota bacterium | reverse complement strand
TCGCGCTGGTGTTCCAGTACTGGACGGTGAGGTGGCCGGCGAAGCCGGGGGCGAGCGTGACGGAGAGGCCGAGCGCCTGGCCATCCTGCGACACCTGGGTGGGCAGGAGCTGGATCGCCTTCTGCTCCGGCGTATAGCGATCGGCGATCAGCGACACGGTGTCGCCGATGAAGCCGTACATGGTCAGGATCAGCTGGATCTGCCCCGACTTGCCGACGGTGGCCGGGATGGTCAGCCCCATCGCGTGCAGCATCCTGCCCTCGTTGACCACTGGATCGAACGTCACGGTGTTGCGCCAGCCGAAGTTGAGCTGCTGGGTCATCAGCTGGCTGAGCTGGATCCAGCTGCTGATCGTCGGGATCGGCTGGGCGGTGTTCTGCGCGATGAACGAGGCGAACGTGGCCGCGGAGTACGCCCGGCTCGGCGTCGGCCACTGCAGCACGAACGGCTCGGCGCCGACGCCGATGTGGCCCGGCGCGGCGTGGACCGCCGGCACAGTCTCGCTGCCCGACGCGGTCTGCAGCGGGCTGTTCTTCCACAGCGCGGGGAACAGCAGCAGCTCGCCGGGGATGCAGAACAGCGACAGCTCGCCGGAGAACGCTTGCTGCGAGCCGTTGAGCCCGCGCACGTAGTAGTAGTTCTCGCCGGGCATCGGCGCGGTCTGGTAGGTCTCGTTCCAGCTCGCCGGCGTGCTGAACGTGCTCTCCGGATCGCTGACCACGGTCGGGCTCTGGATGATGTCGGGGCACTGATTGTATGGTGCCAGCGCCGGGACCTGGCCGTCCGAGGCGAGGTTGTCGCGCAGGTAGAAGCCGTTGTAGGTCGACGCGTTGCCCATGCGGACCACGCCGCTGGCGCGGCCGCGCGTCGGGGTCGAAGCTCTGGTGGTAGCCATGTCAGGTCTCCTGTGATGACGGATCGAAGGGGAAGTGGTCCGAGCGGTTGCGGCGCGGCTCAGGTCGGCACGGTCCAGCTGTAACTACCCTGCGGCGTCCACGCCGTCGGCGTGACGCCGAGCTCGGGCAGCGATTTGCGCAGCTGCGCCATGAACCGCCAGTCGACCAGGCCGAGGGCAATCGCCTCGGTGAGCTGGCTCTGGGGCGCGATGTAGTTGCAACTCATCACCACCGTCGCGCCCGGGACGAGTTTCATTTTCGAGCTCGGCGCGTACATGTTGACCGTCATCTCGCAGTTGAAGCCGGGTTCGAGGATCACCTGGCTGACACCGAGCAGCTGTTTGTCCAACGTCACCGGTGTCTTGTTGAGCCGGATCGGGTTGCCGCGCGAGTCGGTGCGCGACGCGTAGAACTCGGCCTGCCAGCCGACGAAGCCGACCGGCTCGATGCAGATCGAGTAGGCCTCGGTCGACGGGTAGTTGCTCGGGATGGTGAGCGGCTCGCTCTCCTGCCAGGTCGCCTCAGCCTTGATCGTCGACATGTTGCGCCAGCCCCAGCCGAGGTTGTTCTGGATCAGCGCGCTCATGCGGAGCGGGGTCGCGACGTCGGGGAACGGGTTGCTGTTGTTGGCGTCGTTGAACTGGGCGAACAGGCAGTAGTGATTGCTGCCTTTCGGCCGCGGCGGGCCCATCCACAGGAAGGTCGCGTCGCACACGCCGATCGCGTTGGGTGTCAGGCTCGAGATGGTGCCCTGCGACTGGTTGGCGTCGCTTTTGATCACGTTGTTCTGCCACTGCGAGGGCGAGTTGATCACCCCCGAGAATGCCCAGTACAGCGTGACGTTGACGGTCTTGTTGGCGGTCGCGCCGTTGCGGCCGCGGACATAGATGATGTTGCTCTGGCCGGAGTAGATGTTGCTGCTCGATGACGATGCGTAGCTCGCCGCCGTCGCCAGCGTGGTCTGGTAGCTGGCGATCGGCGTGGTGCCGGCGGGCCAGATGTCGGGCGAGGTAGAGTACGGCGCCCTCGACGGCACGCTGCCGTCGTTTTTGCTGTTGGGCCGCAGGTAGATGCCATTGAACGTACTGTTCGCGGTCGCGAGCGCCGGGCGCGGCAACGTCACCGGCCCCCGGGTCACGAACGACAGGTCTTTCCTTGCGCGCAGCAGCATGGTCACCCCCTTTGCAATGTTGGGCCGTGGAGTGTGGGTATCGACGCGAGCCAGCCGCTCACGCGGTCACGATCGGGCCGCGCGGCCGCGCTGGCGCTGTTGTAGTAGTCTGCGAACGCCAGCACGCCCGATGCCACGATGCCCAGGGCGTCGAGCGCGGCGATCACTACCAGTGAGATCGTCTTGGTTCTCATCTGGACCTTCGATAGCTTGAGTACCTTGCAGCACTCGGGAATCAGCAGCGCGATCTTCGACGCTTTGCCACAGCCGGTCAGCTCCGCCCAGTGACACCCGGTCATAACCGCGTGGCCTATGCCGTACCACTCGGCGACCCAGATGCCGCGGTCCGTGTCGTTGTTCTCCGGGAACGCTTCGTCGAAACGGTAGAACACGATGTCGAGCACGACGCCCATCGTCTCGTAGGCATAGAGCCGCCCGATGTCGGCACCGTAGATCCACGGGCACGCCGCGCCCTGGGCGACGCTCTCCAGCGCCACCGTGAGAAGGGTCAGCGTCTTGATGAACGGGTCGACCACGCCGGTGTCGGTGGTCGGCCTGAGGTCCATCTTCGCCGACAGCAGACCGAAGCCCCAGAAGCTGACTGTCCCGGCGATCTGGAGCAATAGCCGAAACGCCGACAACACGTCGACCTCGGCCGCGACCAGCGCCTGCGACCGCTCGGCCGCCGGCGCCGCGTGCGCCCCGTTGCCGCCGAGCCCCGAGTTGGCCAGGATGGTCTGGGCATTGAACGATGCCTCGAACGTCGCCACGCTGGCGTCGTCTGGGAACGGCGCGCTGCCGGTCGTAATCTTGTACAGCAGGGTCGCCGGCACCGCGATCATCAGCGACAGCAGGTCGAGCAGGGTCAGCGGCGAACCGCCGGTGATCCAGGCGTAGAACTGGGTCACGAATGGGATGTTCCACTGCTCGTTCAGCGTCTGCTGGAAGCCGGCGATGACCTGTGGGACCAGCTGCAGGATCGCGTCGACCACCGCCTGCACGCCGGTCAGCATCACCTCGGCCAGGCCCTGGACCACGCGGAACAGCGCGGCCGCCAGCTGGCTGAAGATCTGGTCCAGGCTGCCGCCCAGGTTGGTCATGTAGCTCAGCGCCTGGCTGAACGCCGGGCTGTTCTCCACCGTGTCGGCCAGCTCGGTGATCACCCGCATCACGGCGTCGAACGGGTCCCGCGAGCTGGGGTTGAGCGACGTGTAGCTGGCGCCGGACGCGTTCTCGAGCGTCGAGCTCAGGATGATGTTGTTGGCGCTCGCCGTCGCGTAGCTCGGCTCGTCGGGCTCGTTGCTGTCGATGTAGCCGCCGAGCGTGTCGCCGCCGACCGCCGCGACCAGCTGGTCGAAGATCTCGCCGATCCGGTTCTGGAGGTTCGCGATCTCGCGGTCGAACGCCTGCTGGATGCCGCCGACCGCCAGCGGCAGGAAGCCCAGGAACTGGTTCGCGGTGTACGCCAGCGCGGTGCGGGTGCGCAGGATGTCGTTCCAGTTGAAAATGAAGCCCAGCCACTCGAAGAGGTCGCCGAAGAACACCGCGACTTTGGCGAAGAACACCTCCACCAGATCGAACGCCTGATCGATGAGCTCGACCACGGTCTCGAACAGGTAGGTCACGCCGTTGGCGATGAACGTGATCGCGGCCTGGATCGTGTCGACCGCGGTGTGGATCACGGTGTCGACCACGTTGAGCACGCCCGCGGCGAGGCCGGCGATGAAGTCGCCGATCGAGCCGACCCAGTCGAGAAAGCCGTTGGGCGCGGCGAGGTGCGACGCGTGGCTTGCGCGCTTCTCGGCGATCAGCGCCCTCGCCTGCGCCGCGGTCAGCGCGCGGTACTGGACCTTGCCGCCCGAGAAGTCGAGCTGCCAGTGCGGGCCGTCGCGATCCGGATCGCGCACGATGCGCTCGAGCTGCGACAGCTTGCCCTTGAGCACGCCGACCCCCGGCTTCCGGCCCTGGCGGCGGAACATCGGCGAGGCGCCGAGCAGCACGCTCTCGGTGCCGATCATCGACAGGGTCTGGTTGCAGGCCCGGGCCAAGCTGTTGGTGGCTTCCGGCGTGCGGTACTGCGCCGGCAGCAGGTAGCTGCCATCGTCCTTGCGGCCATCGTCCTTGCGGGCGTTCAGCAGGTCGGGGCCGGTGACCGTGGCCAGCCGCTCCTGGGTGCCGGCGTACTGCTGGACGACCAGCGGCTCACCGGCGGTGGTGACGTTGGTGATGTCGAACGACAGGCTCGGGATCGCTAGCGTGTCGGTCTGCTGGGTGATGGTCAGCGTGCCCGCCGCCGACGCGACCAGCGTCGCCGGGGTGTTGGCGTCGATGGTGTAGAACGCGCCGTTGACCGTGATCTGGGTCTGGGTCGACGCGCGGACCTGGACCACGGCGCACGGCACCGGCGAGCCCACCGTATTGAGGATCTGCAGGTCGGTCGAGTACGAGATGTACTCCTCGACCTGGCCGCTGGTGGGCACCTGGACGGGCGAGATCTGCCAGTTGCCTGCGCCGGCCTGCCACATCAGCTGCAGCATGGTCGCCTGGGTGGTGGTGATCGCGAATAGCTGGATGTTGCCCTCATCGAGCGCGGTCGCGGTCATCAGCGCCACGCCGGACTGGATCACCATCGGGTGCGTGAACCCGATGGGCGAGGTCACCTGCGGGCTGAGGTGCCACAGCGCCCCCGCCGAGCCCAGTGTGAACAGGTGGATCTGGCCCGCCCGGTCGACCGCCGCCGCGACGCCGCGATAGCTCTGCTGCTGGGTGAGCTGCGCCCAGCTGAACGGCGCGCCGCCGCTGCCGCCCACCATCTGGTACAGATTGCCGTCGTTGAGGATCGCGAAGTAGCGGTTGTTCGCCGCGCTGTCGACCACCGTGGTCACCGCGAGCGAGCTGAACGTCGCGGCGAACGGGTAGCGACTGACCTGGCGCCGCGCGATGTTGTAGCCGAGGTACACGGTGTCGAGGCAGGTGAACTCGGCGGTCGCGGCGGAGGTGCCCGACCACGCGCAGTTGAGGGTCGACAGCGTCATCGTGGTGCTGAGGAATACGCCCGGCGTGTCGTCCCAGATGCTGTAGACGAAGGCGTAGGTCGGCGACGGGCCGACCGCCTTGGTCTTGATCAGCGCGCCGACGTACAGCGCGCCGCCGATCTGGCCGGTGTCGATGTCCGAGATCGTGACCGCGCCGCTCGGCAGCTGGAGCTGCGCGGTCTGCACCGCGCCCCACCGGGTCGACGAGCCGGGCGCGTTCTCGACCACGTAGTTGATCACGAGGTTGTTGGCGGCGAGCAGCACGATGCGGCCCGCGGCGTTGCGCCCAGCGGTGACCTTGCTGGCGAACAGCCCGGTCGGCGCGGACTGCATGCCGGTCGAGCTCGACGCGTTGGCGTAGAAGTCGTAGACCTGGCCGTCGGTGCCGACGGTGAACACCTCGACGTGGTGCAGGCCGTCCTGCAGCGCGGCGATGTCGCCGCCGCCGTGGACCGACGCGCCGATCCGGTACTGCTGCATGAACTTGGTCTCGGACACCAGCTGCGGCCCGCTACCCTGGGCGCTCCGGGCCGGTGGCTTGGCTCGCGGCTTCGGTTGCTTCCGTGAGTTGGGCCGGCTCCCGCTGACCATGAGATCTCCTTTGCCTATCACGCTCGGTGATCGAACTCGGTGATCGAACTCGGTGGTCGTGCTCGGCGCGCGGCTGCAGCCGGGCACCGAGGAGGATGTCGATCACCTAGCTCATTGAAAAATGGGCGCACCCGTACCGTATCACAACTCTGCCAAAGTCATTCGAGACGACGGACCCCGCGCTTATGGTCTGGTTACGATGCTTGACTTCGACGCAGACTCCCAGGCCGAGATCTCGGGTGAGCGCGGCGAGGACCACCTCGGCAGGTTCCGCCACGCCTTCCATCTCGAAGAGATACTGGAGCTCGAGCGCGACTATGGGTGAGACCAGGAGGTCGTTCTCCTCCAGGAGGGTACGAGACAGCTTCGAAGCCTCCTGCCCTGCTCCTACGCCGCTGTCCGCGCAAAGCTGGATTCATCCAGCGCAACATAGCCCGGAGATTGATCTCCGGAGGGGCCAGGGGCTTGGAAGGTCGTTGGGAGACTGGAGGGAGATCTTGCAGGGCAGCGCAAAGCGTGGATCCACCCCCCTCCTTTCCTCCCCCCATCCCCGCCCACCCCCCGCCCAAGGGGGAGGGACGCGAGATCGAGGCGTTCGCCGTGATGCCGGCGACGATCGCCACCCTACCCGGCAGTGACCGCCACCCTACCCGGCAGCGATCGCCAGCCTACCGGCGACGACCGCCGTCCTGCTGGCGACGACCGCCACCCTACCCGGCGACGATCGCCAGACTGCTGGCGACGATCGCCGGCCTTCCGGCGAGGACCGCCACCCTACCCGGCGGTGACCGCCAGACTGCCGGCGACGATCGCCGCACTGCCGGCGACGACCGCCACCCTGCCCGTGAGCACCGCCACCCTGCCCGGCAGGGACCGCCAGCACTCCGGCGACCCCCGCCACCCTACCCGGCGGTGATCGCCAGCCGGCCGGCGACGGCTGCCCGCCCGACTCTCTCCGAGGTCGCATCCCACCGCAGAAGGAAAAATTTGGTTGGGCGCAAAGTGTCGACTTCTCGGTTCGGGTACTTCTAAGGTACACGCCGAGGGTGCCCTGCCCCCGCCCCTGGAGAGCCGGGCTCCCGCGGGCGGAAGGGGGTTGCAGAAGGACATGGAGTACCTGTATAAGCTTGCCGCAAAGTTTCTCGGTACAGAACGCAAAGCTCGAACGTAGGAGAGAGAAGAAGCGCTGCGCCAGAATCGCTCCGCGTGGAGCGAACCGTTTCCCTGGGTCGCTGGGAGGCGAGGCCGTCCAGGTCTCGTCGTAGAGGAGAGTGGGTTATGCCGGAGGCGAAAGTGTTGAAGATCCGGGTGGCGGGCTTCCTCGCCGAGCGGCTCGAACGGGCCGTGGCGGCGGAGGGCGTGACCGCCGCCGAGATCCTGCGCCGGGGACTGCTGGTCTACTTCCAGGGTACTCCGGTTGTCTCTAATGTAGCGGAATGGCAAATGGGCCCCTGGGAGGGCCCTCCACGGCCCCTTCCCGAGACCTCGCCCGCTCCCCCCTCTTCTCCTCCCCCCTCGTCTCCCCCTGCACCCCCTCTAACTCCCCCCTCTATATCTCCCCCCGCACTGCTTGCCCCGACCCCGCGACGGGACGAGCCGGCCGAGCCCGCCGAGCCGGCAAAACCGGCCACGCCGGCAACGCCGGCGACACCGGCGACACCGCCAAAACCGGCGACACCGGCGACACGGGCCGAAGCGAGCGTGAGCGGGCTCCTCTTCCCCGAGGTCGTCGCTCCCGGCCCCGGCCCCGAGCCCGAGCCGCCTCCGAGCCCCCCTCCGGTGCTCCTCTTCCCCTGCGTGGCGGACCGGCGGATCGGGGAGGTGGCGCCCCAGTGGCCGCTGACCGCGGAGCTCGTCGCCCAGTGGGAGGAGACCTTCCCCGGGATGGACGTCGTCGGCGAGGCGCGGAAGGCTCGGGAGTGGCTCCTGGCGAACCACCGGAAGACCTACGGCGGCATGCGGAACTTCCTGCTCCGGTGGTTCTGCAAGGCGCAGAACTCGGGCCGCTTCATGCGCCGGCCCACCGGCCGCCGGCCGGTCTCCGGGACGGCGCCGCGCACTCTGGAGGAGGTCTATGGGTTCGAGAGCTGGAGCGAGTGGGAGGCCACGCTCGGGAAGCACTTCAAGGGCCGAGAGCTGGAGCAGGAGCTCGCGAAGCTCGGCGAGATCCGGGCCCGGTGGGAGGCGAAGCATGGGTAGGGCACGGTCGCTCGCCGATCTCCTCGCCAGCCTGGAGCGGCGGGTCGCGGCCGGGGAAACGGCCGGCCTGCCGCCCGAGTCGCCCGAGCCGTCGCCCGAGCCGGCACCCTGCGCCCTGCCGCCGGGGCATCGCTGCCGGAGCGGCTGGCACCTGCGCCGCGATGGCGGGCAGGGCACGGCGTACGGCCGCTGCCCGCGCTGGCGGGCGGAGCGGGCGGAGGCGGTGGCCCGGGAGGTCCCGGGAGCCCAGACGTTCGATTCGTTCGAGCGCCTCCGCGAGCCCGAGGCCTTCCAGGCCGCCCGCGCCTGGGCGGAAGCCTGCCAGGCCGGTTTTGGGAGCCAGGGGAGCACGCTCGCCCTCCTCCGGCCGGAGACCCTGGAGACCAACACCGGGTGCGGCAAGACCCACCTCCTGCGGGCGGCGGCCCGCGAGCTGGCCCGCGGCGGTCGCTGGGTCGAGCTGGTCACCGCTCCCGAGCTGACCGCGGTGGTCCGCGGCCGGGCGCTCTACGACCCCTTCGAGCGCTCGGAAGCGGAGATCCAGGCGAAACGCTGGAGCCGGGCCGACGTCCTCATCCTCGACGACCTCGGCCAGGAGGAGACCGCCGGGCCGGTGACGGCGGGCTTCCTCGTCGGCCTCCTGGAGCAGCGGGAGGGCCGGGCGCTGGGCTGGAGCTCGAACCTGGGGGAGGCCGGCCTTCAGGCCCGCTACGGCGCCCCCCTGGTCTCGCGGCTCCTCTCGCGCGCCTTGGTCCCGGGCCTGCGGGGGAGGGATTACCGGAGATCCCGGGGATGAGAAAGGAGCGTGCGGCTTGAGAGAGAGGGATATCCACGGCGCGGTGCGCCGGTTCCAGCGGGCGATCCATGCCTACTCGGAGCTGGAGCGCGAGTTGGAGCTGGCCCGCCTCAGCGTGGCGGAGGCGGCCGGGCGCTATCCGGCCCTGGCGCGGGCGCAGCGGCTTTTCGGGCGGGCGGCCCTCCGGCTGGAGGTGATCGGCGCCGCCGTGGCGGACGTGCCGGGGCTGGTCGGCGAGGTGGAGGAGGGGCAGCAGAGGCTCACCCACCTGCGGATTCTGGCCGAGCAGCACGGCATTGAGGTGCGCTATGACTTTGCGGGATCCGGGCCCCGTGGCGAGACTTTTGGAAATTCGATGCAGTAGACCTCTTCCAACGCAGAGCACCAGCCGGATCGGGTTAGGATCGGGCGCACGGATCGTGGTTCCACGGGCAGGAGGGGTGCCGACGCATGGAAGAGGAGTTGCTGTTGGACGAGGCGGCCCGCCTCTACGCGCTCAGCCGGCAGGGCGATTGCCGCAGCCGCCGCCTCTATCGCCAGGTGGCCCTCGACTGCTGCCTGGTAGCGACGGAGCTCCGCGCCGCCCGGCAGTTTCCGGAGGGGGAGCGGGTAGCGGAAGCGCGGAGGGAGGACGAACAGCGCGCCACGGCCGTAGCGCCCGGACGGGTGGAGGAGGACCGTGCCGTGCCGGGCGGGGGCTCCTAGAGCACCCGGCGGATCGTGTCGCGGGTGATGACCAGGTGGTGGATGTCGTCGATCAAGGCCTTGAGGTCGCCGGCCAGGTCTCCCGCTCCGGTCTCCGCGATCACCACTTCGACCGCCTGCCCCTCGTCCTCCAGCTGCCGGCCGAGCTCGCCGACCCGCGCCGCCAGGTCTCTTAGGTCCGCCCGCTTGTCGGCGAGCAGCCGAACGAGCCTGGCGTGGAGCACCGTCGCCTCGGCGGAGGCGCCCTCCTCTCCCGGGGCGACCGGGGCCGGTTTCGTGAGCGGGGGGAGTGGGGCGAGCCGGGCGCGCGGCGGCGGCTCCTCCCGGGTTTCCCGCGCCTGCCGGCGGCGCTTGAGCTCCGCCCGCAGGAGCCGGCCGTCGAGGTCGAAGCGGTGGGCGACGTGGAGGAGGGTCCGGCAGTGGCTCCGGAGCTTCTGCGGGTCCTTGAGCTTGTCCGGCTCCAGGCCGTCGCAACAGGGCCGGCGCTCGCGGTCGCTGGGGAGCCAGACGCGGTCCGTCCAGGTCCCTTCCGGCTCCGCCGCGCCGCTCTGCCGGGCTTCGAACAGGTCCGCCGCGGCGGCAACCTGTTCCGGCGCAGCGGCCTCTACGGTGGGTCGTGGGCGAGGGCTCATAGGTGCCTCCTTGACAAGCGTACAATGGTCCTCTTGAAGAGTCCAGGCAGGCTCGGGGTATCCACGCCCTTCAAGGTGCGGCGGGACCCGCGATCCGGGACAGGCGGAATTCACGCAAAGGGACTTGACGGGAGGAGGGCCCGCGAAGTCAGCCGCGGGCTCGCGGCTGTCGAGAGGGCCGCTCTCGGTGTAGATTACCCGGCATGTACGAACAGGAACCGGCGCGCCTGCTGGAGCTTCTGGCGGAGCTGGTCGCGCGCTCCGGCCGGACCCAGCGCGAGGTGGAGCGCGCTCTCGGGGTGGGGCACGGCTGGCTGCGCCTCCTCTTCGCCGGCAAGTCGGAGCTCAAGGTCCGGCACATCCTCGATCTCGCCGCCCTGCTGGGCTTTACCCCCGGGCAGTTCTTCCGCCAGGCGTATCCGGAGGCGCAGGGCAGCGCGGTCGAGCAGGTGCGGAGGAACGTCAACGACATCCTGCCGCCCAAGCTGCGGCGGCGCCAGCTCAATTCGCAGGCCCGGCTGGAGGTCCGCGACATCTTCCGGGAGGAGCTGGCGAAGGTCGGTCTTCTCCCCCGGGAGCCGGGCGCTCCCGAGCCTCACGAGGAGGAGGGGCCGGAGGAGGGCTAGGAACGCTTACGCCGGCCGGCCCGGCTTCCCCGCCAGGCGCTCCAGGGCGGCGCTCGCCTGCCGGAGGAGATCGAAGGTCGCGCGGTCCCGGGCGAGCGCCTTGTGCAGCATCAGCAGCGCGGCGATCGCCTCCCGCTCCACCTTTACCCGGCTGAAGGTGGTGACCAGCTCGCCGACGAGACCCTTGACCTCGGCGGTCTTGCCCTGCCGGAACCAGACCGCGGCGAGCTCGAGGCCGGCCAGAGCGGCCTTGAAGACCAGTCCTGCCTTTTGGTAGGCCTCTTTCGCTCCGCAGAAGATCCTTTCGGCGGCTTCCAGGTCACCCAGCCCTATGGCTATCCTGCCTTCTGGCCAGGATAGCTTGAGGACATCCATTTCGCCCGCTCTGAATTTTGAAAGCTGCCGTAAAGCGATGAGGAATTCGTGGGCCTTCTCGAAATCCCCAAGATCTACGGTGAAGAAGACGATGTTGTGAAGGGAGTGGTATACCAGGTCGGGTTCCCGGTTGCGATCGATCTCGTTGAGCCCATCCGTGATTAGCTGGATTGCGGTGTCTGGGTGACCATCGTAGCCGAAGAAGAGGCCCATGCTGATCAGAGTCCGGCCTGCGCGATGTCGATCTCCGGCGCGCAGGAAGAGAGCGCGGGCCTTTTCGAGAGACCGGTAGGCCTCCTTGAACCGGCGCTGAGCGGCGAAGAGCGAGGCCGCGATGTCGTCGAGCCGAGCGAGGAGGAGCGGATCGCCGGTGCCCGCTCTGCAGCGCTCGCAGGCCTGCTCCAGGGCGGACTCGGCCTGGGGCAACTCGTCGGCCACGCGGTAGGCGTTGGCGAGCTCGCCCCAGGCCCGGGCCTCGAGGTCCCGCAGCTGTTCCAGGCGGTACGGCAGCCAGGGCACGAGGCTCGCCACCTGGACCGCGATCTCGGCGAAGTGGACCATCTCCTGCGGATAGTCCTTGCGGAGCGCGTGGCTCAGCTGGAGGAGGGCCTCGCAGAGGCTCCAGCTCGCGATCCGCCGCTTCCTGCTCGCCGGGAAGTTCGAGAAGGAGCGCCGCCCGCTCGAGATGTAGAAGGCCAGCCAACGCTCGGCCTCGGCCCTTTCCCGCACCCGCGCCCGGGCGGTGGCGAAGGCCGAGTCGATCGCGCCCTCGTACTCGTGCTCCGCCGCCGGCCGCGGGAGCAGCGCCGCGGCGCAGGGCTCGCAGCCCTGGAGCAGGTGGGCGACGACGGATCGCGCGGCGCGGCGCGGCAGCCGGCCCGCGAGCAGGTCCGCGACACGGGTGGAGGTGAGGTGCTCGCTCAAGGGTCCTCCGGACAGGTCTTGCTCCGAAAAAGGTTCCAAGAAGTATCTCACATCCCGTATGCGCCGCCGGCGGGAACGCGGGGGCGGTCGCCGGCCGCCCCCGCGGCCTCTGCTCTAGGGGTGGCCGTCGAGGGCCAGGCCAGGGCCCGCGCCGGTCGCCGGAGGGGCCGGAGGCGTGCCGGTGGGCTTGGCGCCGTTGGGATCGATGCCTCCGCCTTCTCCTGCCCAGAGCCGGGAGAGGCTCCGCACCCCGGGAACGCCTCCGGGCCCGGCGAGCCAATCCCAGGCGCGTTCGAGGAGCCCCGCTCGCGGGAGGACGAGCCGGGTCGCGCCGCGGCCCGAGACCTGGGCCGCGCCCGGCTGGGCTACGGCGAGACCGAGGGCGGCGGTCAGGGCGATGGCGATCCCGAGCGGACGAAAACGAGGATGAGACATGAAACCTCCTGGGCCGCGGGGCATCGAGAGGCCGGCATGGCCCCCAGCGCCCGCGACGGGGTGCGGACGCCCTAGTGTCGCCGCAAGAGCCGCCCTTAGACCCTCCCCAACAAATTTATTTTGTCTCCTCGTTTTTGTCGCCTTCTCGGAGACCCCCCTGAGAGACTCCAGATCGCCGGGCGCCATGGAGGCGCCGGGTGATCGAAAAGAGGAGATGCGGATGAAGACGCAGGATAAGGATGTCGCTGTCGCCAAGGGGGCCCGGCCCAGCCGCGGCCGGATCGAGCGCCTGAAGCCGGAGCGGGTGCAGGGCGAGCTGGCCATTCGCGAGACGGTCCATCGTCTCGCGGTGATGGAGCGCCTCGACGGGCTGCCCGGCTGGAAGCTGGCCCCGGAGAGCCGGGCGATCCGCAGGGTGCGCAAGTTCGCCGAT
>JAXDLD010000317.1:0-21851 GCA_034666805.1 Acidobacteriota bacterium | reverse complement strand
GGCGCCGACCGTGGCGGGACTGGCGGCTTGGATCGAACGTTCGACGCGAGCCGGCGAGCCGGTGCCGCCCGCCCGGCGAGCCGCTCCGCCGGAGCCGCCGCCGCTCTCTTTCGCCCAGGAGCGCCTCTGGTTCCTCGATCGCCTGGAACCTGGCAACCCGGCCTACAACCTGCCCGGGGCGGTGCGGCTCCGGGGCTCGGGCCGGCTCGACCCGGCGGCCCTGGCGGCGGCCCTTTGCGAGGTGGTGCGGCGGCACGAGCCGCTCCGCACGACCTACCCGGAGACCGCCGGTCATCCGGAGCCGCGGATCGCGCCCGGGCTCGAGCTGGCCCTGCCGCTGATCGACCTCTCGCGTCTCCCGGCTCTGGAGCGCGAGCCGGAGTGGCGCCGCCTGGCGGGCGAGGAGGCGCGGCTTCCCTTCGATCTCGCGCTGGGGCCGCTCATCCGGACGGCTCTGGTACTGCTGTCGCCGGAGACGTCGGGCAGCGAGCACTTGCTGATCTTGAACCTGCACCACATCGCGGCGGACGGCTGGTCGATGGGAGTGCTGGTGCGGGAGATCACCACCCTCTACGAGGCGTTTTCGGCGGGCCGGCCGTCGCCGCTGCCGCCGCTCGCCCTTCGCTACTCCGAGTACGCCCTCTGGCAACGGGAGCAGCTCGCCGGCGGCGGGTTGGCGGCGGACCTCGCCTACTGGCGGGAGGCGCTCGCCGGTGCCCCCGCAGGGCTCGACCTGCCGGCTGACCAGCCGCGGCCGGCGATCCGCGGCACCCGCGGCGGCTCCCGGCCGCTGCTGCTGCCGGCCGAGCTCGCGGCGGCGCTTCCGAAGCTTGCGCGGAGCCAGGGGGTGACGCTCTTCATGACTCTCCTGGCCGGGTTTGGGGCGCTGCTGGCGCGGCTCTCCGGCCAGGAGGACCTGGTCGTGGGCACACCGATCGCCAACCGCAACCGCCTGGAGTCCGAGCCGCTGGTAGGTCTCCTGGTCAACACGCTCGCGCTGCGGTTGGACCTCTCGGGAGATCCCTCGTTCGGCGACATCCTGGGACGCGCGCGGGAGACGACCTTCGGCGCTTACGCCCACGAGGATCTGCCTTTCGAGAAGCTGGTTGAAGAGCTGGCGCCGGTCCGCGACTCTGGCCGCACGCCATTCTTCCAGGTGATGCTGTCGTTGCAGAACGCGCCCCTGCCGTCTCTCACGCTACCGGGCCTGACGGTCGAGCCGGTGGAGCTCGCGAGCGGAGCGGCGAAGTTCGACCTCACTCTCGACCTGGTGGAGACGGGCGGCGGGATCGCCGGGGCGCTCGAATACAGCGCGGACCTGTTCACGGCGGCGACCGTCGACCGCCTGGCCGCCCATCTCCTGGAGCTGCTGGCGGGCGCGACGGCGGCTCCGGAGTGCCGTCTGTGGGACCTGCTGCTGCTCTCGGGAGCGGAGCGGGCCGAGCTGCTGGCTGCCGGCGATCGGACGGCCGATGGGGCGCGCTCCGGGGGGCTGCTGCACGAGGCTTTCTTCGAGCAGGCGCGGCACCGGCCGGAGGCGGTGGCGGTCGAGTGGGAGGGCGGCCGGCTGAGCTACGGCGAGCTGGCGGCACGGGTGGTCCGCCTGGCGGAGCGCCTGCGGCGCCAAGGAGTGGGGCCGGAGGTGCCGGTAGGGGTGCTCGCCGAGCGCGGCGTGGAAACACTGGTGGCGATGCTGGGGACCTGGCGGGCGGGTGGGGTCTTCCTGCCGCTCGACCCGGCCTGGCCCGAGACGAGACTGGACCTGGTCCTCGCGGACTGCCGGCCGGCGCTGGTGTTGAACGCCGAGGCGGACTTTGAAGGTCTCGCCGGAGGGGACAACGAGCGGCTCTCCCGGCCCGAAGGGGCACAGCCCGGTAACCTGGCCTATGTCATCTACACCTCGGGCTCGACCGGCCGCCCGAAGGGGGTGGGAGTGCCGCACGGCGCGGCGGTCGCCCACTTCCAGATCATGCAGGAAGACCTCGGCCTGACGCCCGGAGACCGCGTCCTCCAGTTCGCCTTCTGGACTTTCGACGCCTCGCTCGACCAGGTGCTGCCGGCCCTGGGGTCCGGCGCTACTCTGGTGCTGCGCGGACGCGAGCCGTGGAGCCCAGGGGAGGTCCTCGCCCGGATCGCCGAGCGGGGGATCACGGTGGCCAACCCCACCCCGGCCTACTGGGTGCAATGGATGGGCGACTTCGCCGCCGGCCGGGAGACGCTCGCCGGTCTGCCGTTGCGGCGGGTCCTGGTGGGGGCGGAGGCCATGCCGCGGGCGCCGCTCGGCGCCTGGCGTGCCAGCCCGCTCGCCGGGGTCCGGCTGGTCAACGCCTACGGTCCCACGGAGGCGATCGTGACCGCGACCTGCTACGCGGTAGCGGACGATCCGCGGGCGGACACGGCATCTCCCACCCTGCCGATCGGCCGGCCCCTGCCGGGCCGGTCGGCCCACGTGCTCGACCGCGGGGGAAACCTGGCGCCGTTGGGAGTGCCGGGCGAGCTCTGCCTGGGCGGCCGGCTCGCCCGCGGCTACCTGGGCCGGCCGGACCTGACCGCCGAGCGTTTCGTCCCCGATCCGTTCGCCGCCGAGGCTGGCACGCGGCTCTACCGGACGGGCGATCTGGTGCGCCTCCTGCCCGCGGGAGTCCTCGAGTTCCTCGGCCGGGTCGACCACCAGGTCAAGGTGCGGGGCTTCCGCATCGAGCTGGGGGAAATCGAGGCGGTGCTCGCGGGGCACCCCAGGGTGCGCGAGGCGGTCGTCGCGGCGCGCGAGGACGATCTGGGCCGCCAGCTCGTCGCCTACGTGGTGCCACAGGGGAGTGAGCTGGCGGATCGCGCCGTCCCGGTCTTCCGCGCCTACCTGGAGGCGAAGCTGCCGGTCTACATGGTGCCCGGGGCATTCGTCTTCCTCCCGTCGCTGCCGCGGACGACGAGCGGCAAGGTGGACCGCGGGCTGCTGCCGGCTCCCGAGCGCGGGTCGGGGCGCCTGGGCTACACGGCACCGCGCGATCCGCTCGAAGAGCTGCTGGCCGGCATCTGGGCCGGCGTCCTCGGGGTGGAACGGATCGGGGTCGACGACAACTTCTTCGAGCTCGGTGGACACTCCCTGCTCGCGACCCAGATCGTCGCCCGCGTGCGCCAGGTCTGTGGCGTCGAGCTGCCGCTGCGGCAGTTCTTCGAGCAGCCGACGGTCGCGGCGCTCGCCGCCAGGATCGCCGCCGCCCGGTTCGCGGGACGGCGGGCCGGGGTGCCGCCGATCCGGCCCACGTCGCGCGCGCGGCGGAAAGCCGAGCTGCCGCTCTCCTTCTCCCAGCAGCGCCTCTGGTTCTTAGAGCAGCTCGAGCCCGGTACCGCCTTCTACAACATTCCGGTCGCGGTGCGGGCGGAAGGGCCGCTCGCCATCCCCATCCTGGCGCGGACCCTGGCCGAGGTCGTCCGCCGCCAGGAGGCGCTGCGCACGACCTTCGGCGAAAGCGAGGGGCGGCCGTTCCAGCGGATCGGGCCGGTACCGGCCCGGGTGCTGGCGCTGGTGGATCTGAGTCCCCTGCCGGCGAGGAGCGGCGAGGCGGAGCTCGACCGGCTCGTCGCCTTGGAGGCTCGCCGTCCCTTCGACCTGGCGCGCGGCCCCCTCCTGCGCTCGACCCTTCTGCGTCGCGCCGGGGACGACCACGTGCTGCTGTTCACCCTGCACCACATCGTCAGCGACGGCTGGTCGGACGGCATCCTGATGCGGGAGGTGGAGGCGCTCTACAGCGCCTTCTCGGCCGGGCACCCCTCGCCTCTGCCCGAGCTGCCGGTGCAGTACGCCGACTTCGCCGTCTGGCAGCGCGACTGGCTGCAGGGAAAGGCCCTCGCCGGCCAGCTCGGCTACTGGCGGCGCCAGCTCCAGGGGATCACGGGCCTCGAGCTGCCCTTGGACCGGCCGCGCCCGCCGGCCGAGACCTTCCGCGGCGCGTTCCATGAGATCGAGCTTGCCGCGGATCTCGGCGCCGGTCTCCAGGATCTCGCCCGGCGCCAGGGCGCGACCCTGTTCATGGTCCTCCTCGGGGCCTTCCAGGCGCTCCTCGGCCGCCTGACCCACCAGATGGATGTCCCGGTCGGCTCTCCGATCGCCAATCGCAACCTTCCCGAGCTCGAGGAGATCGTCGGCTTCTTCGCCAACACCTTGGTGCTGCGCACCGACCTCTCCGGCGATCCGGGCTTCGACGCGCTGCTGGAACGGGTGCGCACGGTCACCCTCGATGCCTACGCCCACCAGGACCTGCCGTTCGAAAAGCTGGTGGAGGAGGTGCAGCCCGAGCGCGACATGAGCCGCAACCCGCTTTTCCAGGTGATGTGCGTGCTGCAGAACCAGCCGCGGCCGGTGCTCGACTTAGGGGGGCTCGCCCTGCGGCCCCTCCAGGTCGACAGCGCGACCGCCAAGTTCGACCTGACCATCTTCTGGCAGACTCTCGCCGGCCGGCTCCACGGCCTCCTGGAGTTCAACACCGACCTGTTCGACGCCACCACGGCGCTCCGCCTCGCGCGGCACTACGAGGCGCTGCTCCGGGCGGTCGTCGCCGACCCGGGTCAGACCCTTCGTGCCCTGCCTCTCCTCGACCCGGCCGAGCGCCAGCAGATCCTCATCGAGTGGAACGAGACCGCGCTCCCGGGGATCGGGGAGCGGTGCGTGCACCACTGGGTGGAAGAGCAGGTGGAGCGGACGCCGGAGGAGGTGGCGGCGACCTTCGCCGATCGCCGGCTCACCTACCGCGAGCTCAACGAGAGCGCCAACCGGCTGTCCCACGGCCTGCGTCGCCGCGGGGTCGGACCCGAGACCCTGGTGGGGATCTGCGTCGAGCGCTCGCTCGAGATGGTCGTCGCCCTGCTCGCGGTGCTCAAGGCGGGAGGTGCCGCGGTGGCCCTCGATCCGGCGTACCCCAAGGACCGGCTGGCCTTCATCATCCGCGACGCCCGGCTGCGGGTACTCTTGACCGAGGCGTCGCTCGCCGAGCATTTCCCCGGGCAGGAGGCGATCCGCCTCCTCGTCGAAGAGGGAGTCGATCTCTTCCCTGGCGAGAGCAGCGAGAACCCGGAGAGCGGTGTCACCCTGGACAGCCCCATCTACGCCATCTACACCTCCGGGTCCACCGGGCAGCCCAAGGGCATCCTGGTCACCCATCGCGCCTTCGCCAACCTGCTCGGCTGGCAGCTCGGTCACTCCCACCTGGCCGGCCGGGCGCGAACGGTGCAGTTCTCGACCTTCGGTTTCTGCGTCTCCTTCCAGGAGATCTTCTCGTCGTGGTGCTCGGGTGGCAGCCTGGTTCTGGCGAGCGAGATGACCCGGCGCGACATCCTGGGCCTGAACGCCTTTCTGGAGAGCGAGCGGATCGAGCGGCTGTACCTGCCCTTCGCGGCCCTCAAGCACCTGGCCGAGGTGGCGGCGGCGCAGGAGCGGCTGCCCGGCGATCTCAACCAAGTCATCACCGCCGGCGAGCAGCTCCAGGTCAACCCGGCGGTGCGCGGTCTCTTCGCGCGTCTGCCGGGCTGCTCGCTGCACAACCAGTACGGCGCCTCGGAAACCCACGTGATCACGGCCCTCACCCTGACCGGCAGCGCCGCCGATTGGCCGGCTATCCCCTCGGTGGGGCGGCCGATCGTCAACGTGCGCATCTACCTGCTCGACGCCGACCTCCAGCCGGCCCCTATCGGGGTGCCCGGCGAGCTTTATGCCGCGGGGGCGTGCGTGGCGCGCTGCTACCTCAATGACCCGGTGCTGACCGCCCAGAAGATGGTCCCCGACCCATACAGCGCCGAGCCCGGCGCGCGGCTCTACCGCACCGGCGACTCCGCCCGCTATCTGGCCGGCGGTCGTATCGAATACCACGGCAGGATCGACACCCAGGTCAAAATCCGCGGCTTCCGCGTCGAGCTGGGGGAGATCGACACCGTGCTGGCGAGCCATCCAGCGGTGCGCGACGCGGCGGTGGTGGCGCAGGCGGCGGGGGCCGAGGGGCGCAAGCTGGTGGCCTACGTCGTGCTGGAGGAGGGGGGCGAGCGGGTGATCGAGGAGCTGCGCAACTTCCTCAAGCAGAAGCTCCCCGAGTACATGCTGCCCACCGCCTTCGTCGCCATGCCGGCCCTGCCGATCAACGCCAACGGCAAGCTCGATCAGCCGGCCCTGCCGGTGCCCGATCTCTCCCGCCGCGATCGCGGCGCCGCCACTCCGCCCCGCACGCCGATCGAGCGGGCCCTGGCCGAGATCTGGGGCGAGGTGCTCGGGATCGAGGTCGCGGGCATCGGCGTCGAGGACAACTTCTTCGAGCTCGGCGGGCACTCCCTGCTCGCCACCCAGGTCGTCTCGCGCGTGCGCTCGACCCTCACGGTCGACCTGCCGATCCGCCGCCTGTTCGAGACGCCGTCGATCGCCGGTCTGGCGGCCAGGATCGAGGAGCTCCCGCACTCCGTTCCCGCGCCCGAGCCGAGCCCCACGTCCGGGCCGGAAGGCGAGCCGCCGCTCTCGTTCGCCCAGGAGCGGCTCTGGTTCCTGGACCGCCTGACGCCCGGCACGCCGACCTACAACATGCCGGCCTCGATGCGCCTTCGCGGCAGCCTCGACCGCGAGGTGCTGGCGCGCTCCTTCGGCGAGATCGTCCGCCGGCACGAGATCCTGCGCACCCGCTTCGCGCTCGTGGCGAGCTCGCCGGTCCAGGTGATCGACCCGCCGCGGCCGGCGGCATTGCCGCTGGTCGACCTCACCGCCCTGCCCGCGGCGGTGCGCGGGCTGGAGGGGGAGCGGCTGACGACGGAGGAAGCCGAACGGTCCTTCGATCTGGAGCGGGGACCGCTCTTCCGCCTCATCCTGGTGCGTCTCGACGTTCCCTCGTCCGATGGGGAGCACCTGCTGCTTCTGACCATGCATCACATCGTCTCGGACGGCTGGTCGATGGGCATCCTGCTGCACGAGCTCCAAGCGCTCTACGAGGCGTTCACCGCCGGTCGGCCCTCGCCTCTCCCCGAGCTGCCCCTGCAGTACGCCGGCTTCGCCCGCGACCAGCGCGAGCGGCTGCGGGGGGCGGCCCTGGAAGCCCAACTCGGCTACTGGCGCGACCGCCTGGGCGGCGGCACTCCGGCGCTCGACCTCCCGACCGACCGGCCGCGTCCACCCGTGCAGACCTACCGCGGGGCGAGCGAGCTGCTAACTCTGCCTCCGTCCCTGGCCGATGGCCTGCGCGCCCTCTCCCGCCGCGAGGGAGGCTCGCTCTTCATGACCCTCCTCGCCGGGTTCACCCTGCTGCTGTCGCGCCTTGCCGGGCAGCAGGATCTCGCCGTGGGCATGCCCATCGCCGGCCGGAACCGGCGCGAGATCGAGGGTCTCATCGGCTTCTTCCTCAACACCCTGGTGCTGCGCACCGAGCTCTCGGCCGACCTCACCTTCAGCGAGCTGCTGGGCCGGGTCCGCGAGGCCGCCCTCGGCGGTTTCGCCAATCAGGACGTGCCCTTCGAGAAGCTGCTCGAGGACCTGCGGCCCGAGCGTGACCTGTCGCGGACGCCGTTCTTCCAGGCTTTTTTCAACCTACTCAACTTCCCGATGTCGGAGGTCCGCCTCCCCGGGCTGACTCTCGAGCCGCTGGCCCTCCCCGAGGGGGGCTCGAAGTTCGACCTCACGGTCTACGCCGTCGAGGAGAAGGCTGGAATCGAGCTCCGGCTGGTCTACAACGCCGACCTCTTCGATCCGGCGCGGATCACCGAGATGCTGCGCCAGTACCGCGGCATTCTGGCCCAGGCGGTCGCGACGCCCGCGGCGCGGATCGCCGACCTGTCGCTGCTCACCGACACGGCGGCCGCCCTGCTGCCAAATCCCATGGCGCCGCTCGGCGAGACCTGGCGGGGCGCCGTTCACGAGCTGTTCGAGCGTCAGGCCGCCCGGCGCCCAGAGCGCACGGCGCTGAGCGACCGCCAAGGGAGCTGGAGCTACGGCGAGCTCGACCAGGCGAGCGGCCGGCTCGCCGCCCATCTCGTGGCCCAGGGGGTTCGGCGGGGGGACCGGGTCGCGATCTACGCCCACCGCAGCGCGCCGATCGTCTGGGCGGTCCTCGGCACGCTCCGGGCGGGTGCGGCCTTCGTCATCCTGGATCCCGCCTACCCCGCCCCGCGCCTCTTGGCCATGCTCGATCTGGCCGCGCCCCGGGCGTGGCTGGGCCTGGCCGCCGCGGGTTCGCCGCCGGCCGAGGTCGCGGCCTGGGCCGCGCGCCTGCCGGAGGGTTGCCGGCTGGATCTCCCCGGCGGCGGGCCGGGAGCGGCGCTCGCCCTGCTGCCGGAGCCGGACCCGGCCATCCAGGTGGAGGTGGGGCCGGACGACCTCGCCTACCTCGCGTTCACCTCCGGCTCGACCGGTATGCCGAAGGGGGTCATGGGACGGCACGGGCCACTCTCCCACTTCCTCCCCTGGCAGTGCGAGCGCTTCGGCTTCGGGGAGAGCGACCGCTTCAGCCTGCTCTCCGGCCTCGCCCACGACCCGCTGCAGAGGGACATCTTCACTCCGCTCTACCTGGGTGCGGCAATCTGCGTCCCCGACGTCGAGGAGATCGTCACCCCGGGCCGTCTGGCGGCCTGGATGGCGCGCGAGCGGGTGAGCGTCTCCCACCTGACCCCTGCCATGGGCCAGCTCCTGACCGAGAGCTCCGCCGGCACCCCGTCCACTCCGATCTCCAGCCTGCGCTACGTCCTCCTCGTGGGCGACATCCTCACCCGGCTGGACGTGGCGCGCCTGAGGCGGCTCGCCCCCGGCGTCACCTGCGTCAACCTCTACGGCAGCACCGAGACCCAGCGCGCGGTGGGCTATCACGAAGTCGAGAGCCCGGGGTACGAGGCCGATGGAGAGCGGGGCCCGCAGGTGCTTCCCCTCGGACGCGGTATGGAAGACGTGCAGCTCCTCGTGCTCGATCCAGCGGGCCGGCTGGCCGGGATCGGCGAGGTGGGGGAGATCTGCCTGCGCAGCCCGCACTTGGCCGCCGGCTACTTCGGGGACGAGGCGCACACCGCCGAGAAGTTCCGGGCCAACCCGTTCACCGGACGGGCCGGCGACCGCCTCTACCGCACCGGCGATCTCGGCCGCTATCTTCCGAATGGCGAGGTCGCCTTCGCCGGCCGCGCCGACCAGCAGGTCAAGATCCGCGGCTTCCGGATCGAGCTGGGGGAGATCGAGGCGCAGCTCGGCCTTCTGCCCGGAGTGCAGGAGGCGGTGGTCCTGGCCCGCGACGAGCCCGCGACCGGCAAGCAGCTCGTCGCCTACGTCGTCCCTGACCGGGAGCGGCCGGCATCGGTTGTGGAGCTGCGCGATGTCCTGCGGCAGCGGCTGCCGGTCTATATGGTGCCCGGCGCCTTCGTCCTGCTCGAGGCGATGCCGATCACTCCCAATGGCAAGGTGGATCGCCGCGCCCTGGCGCGCTTGAAGGCGGTGCGCGAGCGGGAGACGGCCGGCCACGTCGCCCCCGAGACCGCCCTCGAACAGGCGATCGCGGCGGTCTGGCGCGAGGTGCTGCAGCTCGAGAATGTGAGCGTCGAGGACAACTTCTTCGACTTGGGTGGTCACTCGCTTCTCCTCATCCGTCTGCACGGCCGGCTGCAGGAGGTGCTGGCCCGGGAGCTGTCGGTCGTCGACCTCTTCACCTATTCGAACATCCGCGCCCTGGCCGCGCATCTGGCCCACCGCGAGGAGCCGCCGGCGGCTCTCGCCGAGACCCGCAACCGGGCGCAGAAGCAGATCGAGGCGGGCCGACGCCAGAAGGATCTCGCCAAGGCACGGCGAGGCAAGAGCTGATGAGCGAGCCGGAAATCGACGCCCTGGAGGGCGTCGCCATCGTCGGCATGGCCGGCCGTTTCCCCGGGGCGAGCGACCTCGAGGAGTTCTGGCGCAACCTGCGCGCCGGACTGGAGTCGATCTCCTTCTTCTCCGACGAGGAGCTGGCGGCGCTCGGCGTGCCGCCCGAGCTGCTCGCCCATCCCAACTACGTGAAGGCGCGCGGGGTGCTCGCGGGCGAGTCCCTGTTCGACGCCAGCTTCTTCGACTTCTCCCCGCGCCAGGCCGAGCTGATGGATCCCCAGCACCGGCACTTCCTGGAGTGCGCCTGGCAGGCCCTGGAAGCCGCGGGCTACGATTCCGAGCGCTTTCCGGGGCCGATCGGGGTCTTCGGCGGAGTCACCTCCAGCACCTACCTCCTCCACAACCTCTATACCAACCTTCGGCTGCTGGAGTCGGTGGGCGGTTATCAGACCGCCCTCGGCACTGATCGCGACTATTTAACGACCCTGGTCTCCTACAAGCTCAATCTGCGCGGCCCGAGCTTCGACGTCCAGACCGCCTGTTCGACCTCGCTCGTCGCCACGGCGCTCGCCTGCCAGAGCCTGCTCGCCTATCAATGCGACATGGCGCTCGCTGGCGGCGTCTCGGTCAAGGTGCCGCAGCGGTCGGGCTACGTCTATGAACAGGGCGGGCTCGACTCCTCGGACGGCCACTGCCGCACCTTCTCGGCCGCCGCCGACGGCTCGGTCTACGGCAGCGGCGTCGGCGTCGTAGTCCTGAAGCGGCTGGAGGATGCCCTGGCCGACGGCGACACCATCCATGCCGTCATCCGCGGCGCCGCGATCAACAACGACGGATCGGCCAAGGTCGGCTTCACCGCTCCCAGCGTCGAGGGGCAGGCCGAGGTCATCGCCACCGCGCACGCCCTGGCCGGAGTCGACCCGGAAAGCATCGGTTACGTCGAGTGTCACGGCTCGGGGACGTCGCTCGGCGACCCGATCGAGGTCGCGGCCCTGACCAAGGCCTTCCGCGCTCACACCGCCGCCCGGGGCTTCTGTCCCATCGGCGCGGTCAAGACCAACATCGGGCACCTCTCCGCGGCGGCCGGCGTGGCGGGCCTGATCAAGACCGTGCTGGCCTTGGAGCACCGGGAGATCCCGCCCAGCCTGCACTTCGACCGGCCCAACCCGCGGATCGACTTCGCGAGCAGCCCCTTCTACGTCCACGACCGGCTGGCGGAATGGCCGAGCGACGGCACCCCGCGGCGGGCCGGGGTGAGCGCTTTCGGTCTCGGCGGCACCAACGTCCACCTCATCCTGGAGGACGCGCCGGAAGTTGCGGCGGGAAGCCCTTCCCGCCCGTGGCAGCTCCTCGTCCTCTCCGCCAAGACTCCCGTGGCGCTCGAAGCGGCGACTGACAACCTGGCCGCCCACCTCGCCGCCCGTCCCGACCTGGACTTAGCCGACGTGGCCTTCACCCTGGAGGCCGGCCGGCGGGCTTTCCATCACCGGCGGATGCTGGTCTGCCACGGCTCCGAGGACGCCCGCACGGCCCTGGCGGAGCGCGAGCCTCGGCGCCTGCTGTCGAGCCACGGGGAGCCGCGGAGCCGGAGCGTCGCCTTCCTCCTCTCCGGCCTGGGCGACCACTACCCGGGGATGGCACGCGGCCTCTACGAGGGCGAGCCGATCTTCCGCCAGAATCTGGACCGCTGTGCCGACCTGCTCGCTCCGCGTCTCGGCTGCGACCTGCGGGAGGTGATCTTCGCGGAGGACGAGCCCGTGGCCGCCGGGGGCGGCGGGATCGACCTGCGGCGGATGCTCCGGCCGGTTGCCGGCGGCGCTCTGCAAACCCTGGAGCGGCTCCAGCAGACCGTGTTCGCCCAGCCGGCCCTCTTCGCCGTCGAGTACGCCCTTGCCCAGCTATGGATGGAGTGGGGAGTGCGGCCGGATGCCCTGATCGGCTACAGCCTCGGAGAGTACGTGGCGGCCTGCCTCGCTGGAGTGCTGAGCCTGGAGGACGCCCTTCTCCTCGTCGCCGAGCGCGCCCGGATGATCCAGCAGCTCCCGCCAGGGACCATGCTGGCCGTGCCTCTCCCCGAGGACGAGGCGCGCCGACTTCTCGGCGCGGACCTCTCGCTCGCCGCGGTCAACGGACCCCACCTCTCGGTGGTCTCCGGTCCTGTCGAAGCGGTCATCGCCCTCCGGTCCCGCCTGGAAGGGGAGGGGATCCCGTGCCGGCAGCTTCCGACCACCCACGCCTTCCATTCCCGGATGATGGACCCGCTCGCCGCGCCGCTGGCCGAGCTGGCTGCCAGGGTGAAGTTCCACCCGCCGGAGATCCCCTATCTTTCGAACGTGAGCGGCGATTGGATCACGGACGCCGAGGCCACCGATCCACGCTATTGGGTGCGCCACCTCTGCGGCACCGTTCGCTTCTCCGAGGGGATCGCGGCGCTGTGGAAGAACCCCGCCCGGGTGCTGCTCGAGGTCGGGCCGGGGCAGGGCTTGAGCACGCTCGCGATCCAGCATCCGTCGGCGGGTGGCTCGGGCGACCGGGTGGCGTTGCCGTCGCTGCGGAGCGCCTACGAGCGGCAGCCGGACCAGGCCTTTCTGCTCGGCACTCTGGGCAAGCTCTGGCTGGCCGGGGTCCGGGTGGACTGGAGCGGCTATCGTGCCGGCGAGCGCCGCCGCCGCGTTCCTCTCCCCACCTACCCCTTCGAGCGCCGTCATTACTGGGTCGAGCCGGGCAACCTGGGGGCCGAGATGGCCGCCCTGGCCGGCGTCGAGCCCCGACGGGAAGGGGGGCTCTATGTCCCAGTCTGGAAGCGCTCCGCTCCGCGGTCGGTCCCGCACGATGCCGCCGCGAAAGGCGCCTGGCTGATCTTCGCTCCTGAGGAGGGGTTCGGAGCGCGATTGGCGGAGAAACTGGTGGAGGCCCGGCCCGGCATCTGCCGCGTGGTCGTCGGCGCCGTCGAGGCGAATGAGTACGGAGCCCTGCTCGACCAAGTCCCGTTAAGGGTTGTCCATTTATTGGATCTGGCCCCCGGGGCAGGCGGGGAGATTGCCCGGGAAAACCTCTCCGCGCTTGGCCGGTCGCTCGCGACGCGAGGCGGCACCCCGGCTGTCACGGTCGTCTCGGCCGGCCTCCAGGCCGTGGTCGGGGACGAACCTCTCGACCCGCGGCGGGCGGCCCTGCTCGGCGTCCGTCGCGCGCTCGGCTACGGCAGTATCGACCTGCTGCCGCCCGCCGCCGGCAGCCGGCAGGAGGAGCGCCTGCTTGCACAGCTCCTCGTCGAGCTCCAGGGGGATATGGCGGGGGAAGAGGTCGCCTTTCGCGGCGGACAGCGCTGGGCGCGGAGCTTCGAGGCGCTACCTCAGGCGGTCGAGGCCGGCAGCCGGCTGCGCCGCGAGGGCGTCTACTTGATCATGGATGGGTTTTCGGAGCCCGGTCTGGCGCTAGCCCATTGGCTGGCCGATCGTGCGCGGCCAAGACTCGTCCTTTTGGACCGCAAGGACGTGGCGCCTGAAGTCAGGGAGGATGCGCTTCGCTCGCTTGTCGCTCTCGACGCCGAGGTCTGGGCTGCCGCCGCCGACTCCGCCGGCTTCGACGATCTGCGCCGGGTCATCGCTGGCGCGGAGGAGCGCTTTGGATCGCTCCATGGGATCTTCGATGCCGCGAGTCTCGGCGCGGCGCGGCGCCTGGAAGACCTGGAAAGGGCGCTCGTGGGTGTCGAGCTGGATTTCTGCGTCGTGCTCTCCGCCCTCCCTGCCGGCGAAATGATGGAGGTGGACAAGCGGGTCTCACTCGCCGCGGGGGCGGCCCTGGCCGACGCCTTCTGCTCCCATGCCAGCCAGGTAAGCCTGGTGCCCTGGACTCACCTCGCCGTCGAGGTGGAGGCGGATGGGAGCTGGGCTCTCTCCCGGGAGCAGGCGGCCGGGGTCCTCGACCGGCTCTTCGCGCTGGAGCCGGTGCCGCAGGTCGTCGTCTCGCCGTGCCACCTCGCCGCATCGCTGGCGGCCGGCCGCGTCGCCACCCGCGTCGAGGCGCGGCCGGCCGGCGGTGCCGCACACCCCCGGCCGGATCTGCGCAATCCCTACGTCGCGCCACGAAACGGTGTGGAACGAGCCCTGGCCGATATCTGGCAGGAGCTGGTCGGCATCGAGCCGATCGGTGTCTTCGACAGCTTCTTCGACGTCGGCGGTCATTCATTGCTGGGCACCGTCCTGCTCTCCCGGCTGCGCGACTCCTTTGAGGTCGAGCTACGGCTCGCGGAGCTCTTCGCCGAGCCCACGGTGGCAGGGCTCGCGTCGGCGGTCGAGGCGGCTCGGGAGGTGAAGGCCGGGGTCGAGGTTCCGCCATTGGTACGGGTAGCCCGCGAAGGGGAGATGCCGCTCTCCTTCGCGCAGCAGCGCCTCTGGCTGCTCGATCAGTTGGCGCCGGGCAACCCGTTCTACATCCTGCCCGGCGGTGTGCGCCTGAGCGGTCCGCTGGAGGTGGGAGCGCTGGCGGCCGCGCTGCGCGAGGTGGTGCGCCGTCACGAGACGCTGCGGACGGGCTTCGGCAACGAAGAGGGTCGTCCGGCGCAGTGGATCGAGCCGGCGATCGATCTCGCTCTGCCGCGGATCGATCTGTCGAGTCTCTCCGAGCCCGGTCCGGAGGTGGCACGGCTGGCGGCCGAGCAGGCGCGGCGACCGTTCGACCTCGCGCGGGCGCCATTGCTACGGGTGGCCTTCCTCGTGCTCGGTCGCGAGAAACATGCGCTGCTCTTCGCCATGCACCACATCGTGTCGGACGGCTGGTCGTTGGGGGTGCTGGTCGGCGAGGTGGCGAGGCTCTACTCGGCGTTCTGCCAGGGCGAGCCCTCGCCCCTGCCGGAGCTGGCGGTCCAGTACACGGACTTCGCGGCCTGGCAGCGGCAGTGGCTTAAGGGCGCGGTGCTGGAGCGGCAGCTCTCCTACTGGCGGCAGCGGCTCTCGGGCGCATCGGTCGTAGAGCTGCCCACGGACCGGCCGCGTCCACCGATGCAGAGCTTCCGGGGCGCGACGCTGCGGGTGAGCTGGCCGGGCGAGCTGTCGCAGTCCGTGTCGGCGTTTGCACGGGAGCGGGGCGTGTCGCTCTACATGGTGCTGTTGGCGGGATTCGAGACGCTGGTGAGCCGTTGGACGGGCCAGGAGGACGTGGTGGTGGGCTCGCCGATCGCGAACCGCACGCGGAGCGAGTTGGAGCCCCTGATCGGGTTCTTCGTCAATACGCTTCTCCTGCGCACGGACCTAGGCGGAGATCCGTCGTTCACTTTGCTCCTCGACCGAGTGCGGGAAGGGGCGCTGTCGGCCTACGCGCACCAGGATCTGCCATTCGAGCAGTTGGTGGAGGACCTGCAGCCGCGCCGGGACCTGTCGCGCAACCCGCTGTTCCAGTTGATGTTGAACCTGATCAACACGCCGGTGTCGCATCTGGAGTCGTCGGGGCTGGTGCTCGCGCCCTTGAGCGCGCCAGGTACGACCTCTCTGTTCGACCTGCAGGTCTACGTGACGGAAGGCGAGCCGGGCGTGTCGACGGCCTGGGAGTTCAGCACGGACCTGTTCGACCGCTCGACGGTGGAACGGCTGTCCCGGCATTTCGAGACTCTTCTCGGGCATGCGACCGCTCATCCGGCAAAGCGTCTGTCGGACCTTCCCTTGCTGAGCGAGGCGGAGGGCCGGCAGCTCCTGGTCGATTGGAACGCGACGGCTCGGCCGTTGCCCACGGGCCATGTGCACGAGCGCATCGCGGCCGGGGCTTCAGTTCGTCCGGAGTCGGTGGCGGTAGTCTGTGGCGGCGAATGGCTGAGCTCTGCGGAGCTCGATCGCCGTTCGAACCGTTTGGCGCACTGGCTGCGCCGTCTGGGAGTGGGTCCGGAAGGCATGGTAGGCGTGGCGCTCGAGCGGTCGCTGGAGATGGTGGTGGCACTGCTCGCGGTGCTCAAGGCGGGGGGCTCCTACCTGCCGCTCGATCCGTCCTATCCGGCGGAGCGTCTGTGCCTGATGCTGGAAGACTCCGGTGCGCCAGTGCTTTTGACGGAAAAGGCGCTGGTGGAGCGCTTCCCGTCTTATGGCGGCGAGGTGGTCATCCTCTCCCGGGGAGCTGCAGTGCCGGGGCGGCAAGTCGCAGCCGCGCCGCGGAGCGGAGTGGGACCGAAAAACCTGGCCTACGTGATCTACACCTCGGGTTCGACGGGTCGTCCCAAGGGCGTCCAGATCCCACATGGAGCGCTGTCGAACTTCCTGTCGTCGATGGAGGAGCAACCGGGGCTGAGCACCGGGGGAGTTCTGGTCGCGGTGACCTCGCTGTCGTTCGACATCGCGGGGCTGGAGCTCTACCTGCCCCTGCTTTCGGGAGCGCGGTTGGTGTTGGCCAGCCGGGAGGAGGCGGCGGACGGCGCGCTGCTGCGGGATCTGCTTTCACGTTCGGAAGCGACGGCGATGCAGGCGACGCCGGCGACCTGGCGTCTGTTGCTCGAAGCCGGTTGGAGCGGCGGCGAGTGGCTCTCGGTGCTCTGCGGCGGCGAGGCCCTGGAGCCGTCGCTGGCCGAGCGGCTGCGGGCGCGTTCGGGATCGTTGTGGAACCTCTACGGTCCGACGGAGACGACGGTCTGGTCGACTCTCGCGGAGCTCACGAGCGCCGGACCGGTAGCGATCGGCCGTCCGATCGGGAACACGGATGTCTATCTTCTCGACCGCCGGGGGGTGCCGGTGCCGGAGCGGGCTTCAGGCGAGTTGTACTTGGGTGGCGCGGGTGTGGCTCGCGGCTACCTGGGCAGGCCTGATCTGACGGCGGAGCGCTTCGTGCCCAATCCGTTCGGCGAGGCAGGCTCGCGGCTCTACCGGACGGGCGACCTGACACGCTACCGGCCGGACGGGGTTCTGGACTGCCTGGGCCGGCTGGACGACCAAGTCAAGGTACGCGGCTACCGGATCGAGCTGGGGGAGATCGAAGCGGTGCTCGGCACGCATCCGGCGGTCGGTACGGCAGTGGTGCTGGCGCTAGAGGTGTCCCCTGGTGACCGGCGCTTGACCGCGTACATCGTCGGCCGTCCGAGTGAGGAGGAGTGGGCGGGCGAGCTGCGGGCATGGCTGCGCCGCAGCTTGCCGGAGTACATGGTGCCAACGGGCTGGGTGGAGCTGGAGGCTCTGCCGCTGACGCCCAATGGCAAGGTGGACCGCCGGGCGCTATCAGCGATAGCACCGGAGGCACGCAGCCGCGAAGGGGCGGTGGCGCCGCGCACACGGGTGGAGGAGAAGCTGGCCGGGATCTGGGCCGAGGTGCTGGGGCTCGACGGGCCGATCGGGGTGGAGACGAGCTTCTTCGACCTTGGCGGTCACTCGCTTCTGGCCACCCAAGTCCTGGCGCGGCTGCCTCAGGCTTTCGGAGTAGAGCTGCCCCTGCGCCGGATCTTCGAGCGTCCGACGGTGGCAGGGCTCGCCGCGACGATCGCGGCGGCTCAGGGAGATGAGGCCGGAGTCGAAATTCCGCCGTTGGTACGGGTAGCCCGCGAAGGGGAGATGCCGCTCTCTTTCGCGCAGCAGCGCCTTTGGCTGCTCGATCAGCTGGCGCCGGGAAATCCGTTCTATATCCTGCCCGGCGGTGTGCGACTGAGCGGTCCATTGGATTTGGGAGCGCTGGAAGCAGCTCTCCACGAGGTGGTGCGCCGTCACGAGACGCTGCGCACGGGCTTCGGCAACGAAGAGGGCCGTCCGGTGCAGTGGATCGAGCCGGCAATCGAGCTCGATCTGCCACGGATCGATCTGTCGAGTCTCTCCGAGCCTGGTCTGGAGATGGCACGGCTCGCGGCCAAGCAGGCGCGGCGACCGTTCGACCTCGCCCGGGCGCCGCTGCTGCGGGTGGCGCTCCTCGTGCTCGCTCGCGAGGAGCATGCGCTGCTCTTTGCGATGCACCACATCGTGTCGGACGGCTGGTCGTTAGGGGTGCTGGTCGGAGAGGTAGCGAGGCTCTACTCGGCATTCCGGCACGGCGAGCCATCGCCCCTGCCGGAGCTGGTCGTCCAGTACGCGGACTTCGCGGCCTGGCAGCGGCAGTGGCTCCAGGGCGGGGTGCTGGAGCGGCAGCTCTCCTACTGGCGGCAGCGGCTCTCGGGCGCACCGGTCGTGGAGCTGCCCAGGGACCGGCCGCGTCCGCCGATGCAGAGCTTCAGGGGCGCGACCCTGCGGCTGAGCTGGCGGCGCGAGCTGTCGGAATCCGTGTCGGCGCTGGCACGGGAGCGGGGCGTGTCGCTCTATATGGTGCTGCTGGCGGGTTTCGAAACCTTGGTGAGCCGTTGGACGGGCCAGGAGGACGTGGTGGTGGGCTCGCCGATCGCGAACCGCACGCGGAGCGAGTTAGAACCCCTGATCGGGTTCTTCGTCAATACGCTGCTCTTGCGTATGGATTTGGGAGGAGATCCGTCGTTCGCGTTGCTCCTGGACCGGGTGCGGGAAGGGGCGCTGTCGGCGTACGCACACCAGGACCTTCCTTTCGAACAGTTGGTGGAGGAGCTGCAGCCGCGCCGGGACCTGTCGCGCAACCCGCTGTTTCAATTGATGCTGAACCTGATCAACACGCCGGTGTCGCATCTGGAATCGTCGGGGCTGGTGCTCACGCCCCTGAGCGTGCCCGGTACGACGTCTCTGTTCGACCTGCAGGTCTACGTTACGGAAGGCGAGCAGGGTCTGTCGACCGCCTGGGAGTTCAGTACGGACCTGTTCGACCGCTCGACGGTGGAACGGCTGTCCCGGCACTTCGAGACTCTTCTCGGCCATGCAGCCGCTCATCCGGAATCGCGTCTGTCGGACCTGGCCCTGCTGAGCGAGTCGGAGAGCCGGCAGCTCCTGGTCGATTGGAACGCGACGGCTCGTCCGTTGCCCCTAAGGCATGTGCACGAGCGCATCGCGGCCGGGGCTTCGGCTCGCCCGGAGTCGGTGGCGGTGGTCTGTGGCGGCGAGTGGCTGAGCTCAGCGGAACTCGATCGCCGTTCGAATCGTTTGGCGCACTGGTTGGGTCGGCTGGGAGTGGGTCCGGAGACACGGGTCGGCGTGGCGCTCGAGCGCTCGCTGGAGATGGTGGTGGCGCTGCTCGCGGTGCTCAAGGCGGGGGGCGCCTACCTGCCGCTCGATCCGTCCTATCCGCTGGAGCGTCTGGCTTTGATGCTGGAGGATTCGGGTGCGCCGGTGCTGTTGACGGAGAAGCCGCTGGTGGAGCGTTTCCCGTCTTACGGCGGTGAGATGGTCATCCTCTCTCGGGGAGCTGCTGTGCCGGGGCGGCAGGTCGCGGCCGCGCCGCGGAGCGGAGTGGGACCGGAGAACCTGGCCTACGTGATCTACACCTCGGGCTCGACGGGTCGTCCCAAGGGAGTCCAGATCTCGCATGGAGCGCTGTCGAACTTCCTTTCGTCGATGGAGGTGCAACCGGGGCTGAGCGCGGAGGGAGCACTGGTCGCGGTGACCTCGCTGTCCTTCGACATCGCGGGGCTGGAGCTCTACCTGCCCCTGCTGTCGGGAGCGCGTCTGGTGGTGGCCAGCCGGGAGGAGGCAACGGACGGCGCGCTGCTGCGGGAGCTGCTTTCACGTTCGGAAGCGACGGCGGTGCAGGCGACACCAGCGACTTGGCGTCTGTTGCTCGAAGCGGGATGGAGCGGCGGTGAAAGCCTCTCGGTGCTCTGCGGCGGCGAGGCCCTGGAGCCGTCGCTGGCCGAGCGGCTGCGGGCTCGTTCGGGATCGCTGTGGAACCTCTATGGCCCGACAGAGACGACGGTCTGGTCGACCTTGGCGGAGCTCGCGAGCGCTGGACCGGTAGCGATCGGCCGTCCGATCGGAAACACGGAGGTCTATCTGCTCGACCGCCGGGGGGTGCCGGTGCCGGAGAGGGCTCCTGGGGAGCTGTACCTGGGAGGCGCGGGTGTGGCTCGCGGGTACCTGGGCCGGCCGGATCTGACGGCGGAGCGCTTCGTGCCCAACCCGTTCGGTAAGGCGGGCTCGCGGCTCTACCGGACGGGCGACCTGGCACGCTACCGGCGGGACGGGGTTCTGGACTGTCTGGGCCGCCTGGACGACCAGGTCAAGGTGCGCGGCTACCGTATCGAGCTGGGGGAGATCGAAGCGGTGCTCGGCGCGCATCCGGAGGTCGGGGCGGCGGTGGTGCTGGCGCCGGAGGTGAGCTCCGATGACCGGCGCTTGACCGCGTACGTCGTCGGACGCCTGAGTGGCGAGGACCGGTCGGGCGAGCTGCGGGCATGGCTGCGCCGCAGCTTGCCGGAATACATGGTCCCCACGGGCTGGGTGGAGCTGGAGGCTCTGCCGCTGACGCCCAATGGCAAGTTAGACCGCCGGGCACTGTCGGCGATGGCGCCGGAGGCACGCGGCCGGGAAGGGGTGGTGGCGCCGCGCACATGGGTGGAGCAGAAGCTGGCCGGGATCTGGGTCGAGGTGCTCGGGCTTGACGGGCCCATCGGTGTGGAGCAGAGCTTCTTCGATCTTGGCGGGCACTCGCTGCTGGCCACCCGGGTACTGGTGCGGTTGCCTCAGGCCTTCGGTGTAGAGCTGCCCCTGCGCCGGATCTTCGAGCGTCCCTCGGTAGCGGGGCTGGCGGCGGCCATCGAGGCAGCCTGGGGACAAGTGGAGAAAGCGCCGCAGGCACCCTCTCTTCTCGCCACGGCACGGGAAGGCCGTTTCCCGCTCTCCTTCGGCCAACAGCGTCTCTGGTTCCTGGACCAGCTCGAGCCGGGCAGCCCGGCCTACAACATCCCGGTCGCGGTGCGGTTGAGTGGTGATCTCGACGAAGGCGCTCTGCTCCGAGCGTTGGACGAGTTGGTTCGCCGGCATGCGGTGCTGCGGACCACCTTCGAGATGGTCGACCAAGAACCGGTGCAGCGAGTGACGGTGAGCCTGGCCTTGGAGGTGCCAACGGTCGACCTCTCCGGCCTGCCGGCGCTGGAGCGCGAGGCGGAGACCGGGCGTCTGGCTGGGACGGAGGCGCGGCGTCCTTTCGACCTCGCGCGCGGTCCGTTGCTGCGCGCGACGCTGCTGCGGTTGGGCTCGGCCGAGCAGGTGGGGCTGTTTACTCTTCATCACATCGTCGGCGACGGCTGGTCGATGGAGGTGTTGGTGCGAGAGGTAGCCGCCCTCTACGGAGCCTTTCTGGACGGGGGGCCGTCACCTCTACCCGAGATGGCGGTCCAGTATGCCGATTACGCCCTCTGGCAGCGCGAGTGGCTGCAGGGCGAAGTGCTGGACGAGCAGCTCTCCTACTGGCGCCGGATCCTCGACGGGCTCTCGGTCTTGCACCTGCCGACGGACCGCCCTCGTCCCGCCGTTCAGCGTTTCGTCGGCGCCGACGAACCCTTCTTCATTCCTGTCGGGGAGAGCCGGGATCTGCTTGACCTCGCGCGTGGTCTGGGGCTGACGCCCTACATGGCATTGCTCGCGGTTTTCGCGGGGCTGCTGCACCGCTACAGCGGCGATGAAGATCTGGTCCTGGGCTCGACCAGCGCTGGGCGCAACCGGCGTGAGCTGGAGCCGCTGATCGGGTTCTTCGTCAACACGCTGGCGATGCGTACGGACCTGTCGGGTCGTCCGAGCGTGGGCGAGCTGCTGCGGCGGGTGCGCGAGACGGTTCTCGGTGCGTTCGACCATCAGGACCTGCCGTTCGAGAAGCTGGTGGCCGAGCTGCAACCGGAGCGAGACCTCTCACGTTCGCCGCTGTTCCAGGTCGTGTTCCAGCTCCAAAACGCGTCGACGGAGGTCTTCGAGCTGCCGGGCCTGGTGCTGACGCCGGTGGAAGCGAGCAGCCAGGCGGCGAAGTTTGATCTGGTGCTCAACCTGATGCCTCTGGAGTCGGGCTTGGCGGGGGTGTGGAAGTACAACACGGATCTGTTCGACCGCACGACCCTGGTGCGGATGGCAGGTCACCTTCGGACGCTGCTGGCAGGAGGTGCTGCGGCTCGTGCGGGAGCGAGCTTTGGCGAGCTGCCTCTGCTGACTGCGGAGGAGGAGCAGCAGCTCCTGGAGTGGAACGATGCTCCTGACAAGTCTTCAGATGT
>JAXDLD010000316.1:0-4329 GCA_034666805.1 Acidobacteriota bacterium | reverse complement strand
GGTATTGACGAAGAAGCCGATCAGCCCCTCGATCTCGCGATGGTTGCGGTTGGCGACCGGCGAACCGATGGCGAAGTCCGGCTGGCCCGCGGCGCGCGCGAGGAGGGCCGAGAGGCCGGCGAACAGGGTCATGAAGAGGGTGCCGCCCTCGGCCCGGGAGAGCCGGGCGAGGGCGAGGGCCAGATCCGGCCCGCAGGAAAACGCCCGCGTGGCACCCCGCCCCGAACGCCGCGGCGGCCGCGGACGATCGGCCGGCAGGTCGAGCGGCGGAAGGTCCGCCAGGGTCGTCCGCCAGTGGGCGACCTCCGCCGCCAGCACCTCTCCAGCCAACCACCCCCGCTGCCAGACCGCGAAGTCCGCGTACTGGAGCGGCAGCCCCGGGAGAGGCGAGGGCCGGCCGGCGAGGAACGACCGGTAGAGCGCCCCCAGCTCCTCGACCAGGACGCCCATCGACCAGCCGTCGGTGACGATGTGATGCAGGTTGAGGACGGTCAGGTGCTCGTCCGCCGCCAGGCGCAGGAGGGCGACCCGCAGGAGCGGCCCGCGCGCGAGATCGAACGGTCGGCGGGCCTCCGCCGCGGTCAGCCGCCGGGCCTCCATCTCCCGGACCGCCTCGGGCAGGGCCGCGAGATCCACCTCCGGCAGGATGGAGTCCGCGGTCGCCGGGTGGATCACCTGCGCCGGCCGGCCCTCCACGAGCCCGAAGGTGGTGCGGAGAGCCTCGTGCCGGCGGACGATCTCGGCGAAGCTCGCGGCGAGCACCGGCACGGCTAGCAAGCCACGCAGCCTTAGGGCCGCCGGGACGTCGTAGGCGGCGGAGCCGGGGTCGAGCTGGTCGAGGAACCAGAGCCGCTCCTGGGCGAAAGAGAGGGGCAGCGGACCCACCCGGGAGACGGCCCGGAGGGGAGGCGGCGCGCCCGGACCGTTCGCCATCCGCTCGGCCAGTCCGGCGAGACCCGCGAGCGTCGGCGCCTCGAACACCGCCTTGAGCGGCAGCTCCACCGCGAACGCCTGGCGCACCCGTGAGACCAGCCGGGTGGCGAGGAGCGAGTGCCCGCCGAGCTCGAAGAAGCTGTCGCCGAGGTCGATCCGGGAGTCCTCGACCCCGAGCACTTCGGCCCAGATCCGCGCCATCGCCTCCTCGGCCGGCGTGCGGGCCGCTGGGACCGCGCGGCGCCCGGCAGGGGTCTCGGGCGCCAGGGGGGCCGGTAGCGCCCGGCGGTCCACCTTGCCGTTCGCCGTGAGCGGCAGGGCCGGCAGCGAGACGATGGCCGCCGGTACCATGTAGGCCGGCAGGTGGGCCGCGAGATAGCCCGCGAGGTCCGCCGGGTCCGCGCCAGGCGGGCTCGCCACGTAGGCCACCAGCCGCTTGTCCCCCGGCCGATCCTCGCGCACGACCACCGCCGCCTGGGCCACCTCCGGATGCCCCGAGAGAACCGCTTCCACCTCTCCCGGCTCGATACGAAAGCCGCGGATCTTGACCTGCCGGTCGAGGCGCCCGAGGAATTCCAGGCGCCCGTCCGCGCGCCATCGCACCCGGTCTCCCGTCCGGTAGACCCGGCCGCCGGCCTGCCCGGCGAGCGGGTCCGGCCGGAAGCGCTCGGCGGTCAGGTCTGGGCGTCCGAAGTAGCCGCGCGCCAGACCATCGCCGCCCACCACCAGCTCCCCCGCCACTCCCACGGGCACCGGCCGGTCCCCCGGGTCTACCACCGCGACCTCGGTGTTGGCGAGCGGCCGGCCGATCGGCACGGTGACGCCGTGGCGGCCCGCCTCCGCCGTCCAGCAGCAGGTGAACGTGGTCCCCTCGGTCGGCCCGTAGCCGTCGATCAGACGGGTGCCGGGGAGGTTCGCGAGCACCCGCTCGACGTGCGCCGGGGAGAGCGCATCGCCGCCCGCGAGGAGCTGCCGTACCGGCTTGAGCCCCGCCAGGTTCTGGTCGACCATCTCATGGAACAGTCCGGCGGTCAGCCAGAGCGTCGTCACCCCGTGCCGGGCCAGGGTCTCCCCGAGCTCGTCCATGGTCGGCGGTCCCGGAGGCGGGAGCACCAGCCGGCCGCCATGGAGGAGCGCCCCCCAGATCTCGAAGGTCGCCGCGTCGAAGGAGGCGGGCGCCATCTGCAGGAAGACCTCCTCCGGGCCGAACCGCGCGTAGCCGGCCTCCCGCACCAGCCGCACCACCCCGCGGTGCACCACCGCCACTCCCTTGGGCTTTCCCGTCGACCCCGAGGTGAACATGACGTAGGCGAGGTTGTCCGGACCGGCCCGCAGCTCCTCCAGAGACTCCGGGAGGTGAATTCCTCCCCCCTGGGAGGGGGGCGGTTGGGTCAGGAGGCTCGGCTCCCCGGCGATCAGCACCGTCACCCGCGCCTCCGCCAGCAGCCAGGCCAGCCGTTCGGCCGGAACGCCGGGATCGAGCGGGACGTAGGCGCCGCCCGCCTGGAGCACGGCGAGGGTCGCCACCAGGGCGCCGATCGAGCGTGGGAAGAGGAGGCCCACGGGGACCTCCGGTCCGACCCCAATCGTCCGCAGATGGACGGCCAGCCGTCGCGACCGGGAGAGGAGCTCCCCGTAGGTGAGCGCCGCCGCACCGTCGTCCAGGGCCACCGCCGCAGGCGCCCGCGCCGCCTGTTCGGCGAAGAGCTCGGGGAGCGTGCTCCGGCGCGGGTAGTCCGAGGTCTCCCCGCGCCACTCGAGGAGCTGCTGGCGTTCGGCCGCCGACAGGAGAGGGAGCTCCGCCACCTCCGTAAGCTCCGCCCCCGGCGCCGCGACAACGCCCGCGAGCAGCCGTTCGAAAGCGCCCGCCAGGCGCCAGGCGGTCGTCCGGTCGAAGAGGTCGCGGCTGTACTCCAGGGTGCCCTGAAGCCCCGCGCTGCCGGGGGCGAGCGCCAGGGTCAAGTCGAACTTGGCCGTGTTCCCGGCAGCCAGCAGGAGATCCAGCCGCAGGCCCGGCAGGTCGAGAGCGCCGAGAGCCGCGTTCTGGACGGCCAGGACGACCTGGAAGAGCGGCGCGTAGCGCAGGCTCCGCACCGGAGCCAGGGCTTCGACCAGCCGCTCGAAAGGCACGTCCTGGTGGGCATAGGCGCCGAGTGTCTCCTCGCGCACCGCCGCCAGCAGGGCGGCGAAGCGCGACCCTCCCGCGACCTTCATCCGCAGGGCCAGGGTGTTGACGAAAAACCCGATCAGGCCCTCGGTCTCGACCTGCTGGCGGTTGGCGATCGGCGAGCCCACGACCAGGTCTTCGCTGCCCGTCAGGCGGTTAAGGACCGCCGCGAAGGCGGCGAGCAAGACCATGAAGGGGGTCACGGAGGCCGCCTGGGCGAGCCGCTCGACACCTTGGGCGAGCGCCGGCGGCAGCGCCACCGGGACCGTACCGCCGCGCAGGCTCGGCACGGGCGGGCGGGGACGGTCGGCAGGGAGGTCGAGCACCGCCGGCGCCCCGGCGAGGCGCTCCCGCCACCAGGAGAGCTGCCGCCCCAGGACCTCGCCGGAGAGCCAGAGCCGCTGCCAGACCGCATAGTCCGCGTATTGGACCGGCAGCTCGGGCAGGACCGGCGGCCGGCCGGCGGCGAGCGCGCCGTAGCACTCCCCGAGCTCCCGCACCAGGACGCCGATCGACCAGCCGTCGCTCACGATGTGATGGAGCGTCAGCAGCGCGACGTGCTCCGCCGGGGCCAGCCGCAGCAGCGCTGCTCGGAGGAGCGGTCCGGTCGCCAGGTTGAAGGGGCGGCGGGCCTCCTCGCGGGCGAGACGGGCGAGCTCGCCCTCCCGCTCCCCGGCGGCGAGGCGGCTGAGGTCGGCCTGGGGCAGCCCTGCCGCCAGGGCCGGGGCGATCGCCTGCACCGGCCCCTCGGCGGTCGCCGGGAAGGTCGTGCGGAGCACCTCGTGGCGAGCGAGGATCGCCTCCAGGCTCGCCGCGAGGGCGGCGCGGTCGAGCTGGCCCGAGAGGCGCAGGGCGGCCGGCAGGTTGTAGGCGGCGCTCCCCGGCTCGAGCTGATCGAGGAACCAGAGCCGCTCCTGGGCGAAGGAGAGCGACAGCGCCCCCTCCCGCGGCGTGGGCAGGAGCGGCGGCGGCGACCACGCCGCGGCGGGGGCCACCCCCTCGCTCGCGGCGGTCGCCGCGATCGCCGCGGCGCAGGCGGCGAGCGTGGGCGCCTCGAAGAGGAGCCGGAGCGGCAGCTCGACCCCGAGCGCCTCGCGGAGCCGCGAGATCACCTGGGTGGCGAGGAGCGAATGGCCGCCGAGGTCGAAGAAGCTGTCCTCCCGCCCCACCCCCCGGACATCCAGAAGATCCCCCCCGATCCCCGCCAGCAGCTCTTCGAGCGGCCCGCG
>JAXDLD010000315.1:0-4156 GCA_034666805.1 Acidobacteriota bacterium | reverse complement strand
CGGCCCAGCGCCGCCGCTCGTTGGCCACGAAGGCGTCCGTGAAGCCCTCCGGGATCAGGTGGCGGAGCCAGGGATACGAGAAGGCGGGGAGAAAGGTGAGGAAGACCCAGAGGGCGAGGAGGACGAGCGCCAGGCCGAGGAGGGTGCGGCGGAAGCGCCGTCCGGCGGCCGCGTTCGGGCCCTGGTCGGCGTCAGCGGCATGGGCGGCATGCGGCGCGGCGAGGAGACGTTCGAAGCCGATCCCGCAGAGGAGCGCCGAACCGACCGCCACCGGCAGCCAGAGCTTGACGGGATAGCGGAGCGAGCTCCCTCCCGGGAGGGCGAAGAGCCAGCTTCCCAGCGGGTTGAAGCGGCCGAGGGCGAAGAAGAGGCCGGCGGCGATCGCCCCCCAGGCCCAGAGCACCGCCGTGCACGCCGGGTCCTTCGCGTCCCGCCATTTCGGCCGGCCGGCGGCGGCGATGAGGGCGAGTGCCAGAAGGCCGGGGTAGAGCGAGAGGTAGTACGGGGGGACGTCGGTGAAGAAGCGCGAGCCCCAGAAGCTCCCCGGCCCCAGGAGGTCGGGGCGGCCAAAGAGGAACGGGACGAGCCACTCCGCGGCCTGCCGCGGGTCCCAGGAGGCGACCGTGGCCACCGCGCTCGTGTAGCCCCAGTGGCCGCGGAAGGAGAGCGGCAGGATGCGGACGAACTCGACGATCTGCGGCGCCGAGAGAAGCGTGCCGGCGGCGAGGGCGGCGAAGCCGGGGAGGAAGACCGCCGGCCGCGAGACCCCCGTCGGCACGCTCCTCCCCGGGGGACGCCGCAGACGGAGGACGAGCGCGGAGGCGGCGAGGAGGAGGGCGAGGAGCGCCATCAACGGATCGCCGCCCAGGAGGAGGAGGGCCCAGAGGAGCGCCACCGCCGGGAGGGCCCAGCGCCGCTGCTCGCGGACGGCGAGGGCGAGGCCGGCCGCCACCAGGGCCGGGGCGAGCGCGGCGCCCGCGATCAGGTTGTAGAAGGAGAGGTGCGAGAGGAAGAAGCCGGAGAGCGTGTAGCAGACGGCGCCGGCCCAGGCCGCCTCGCGCCGGAGCCCCAGGGAACGGGCCATCCAGGCGAAGGCGAAGGGGGCGAGGAGGAGGTGGAGCCAGAAATGGGCGTTGAGCGCCCAAACGGCTGAGGCGATCAGATAGAGGACGTTGTCCGGATAGAAGGGGACGGCGTTGGGGTTGCCGGCGAGCGGCTGGCCGCCGGCGCGCCAGGGGTCGATCAGGGGGATCGTCCCGCGGTGCAGGGCCTCCGCCTCCGCCCACTTCATGGGCAGGTGGGCGTTGAAGGTGTCGCGGAGGAAGAGGGTCTCGCCGCCGCGGGCGAGGGGCAGGGCGATCCCGGCGAGGAGCAGGAGGAGAGGTGCCCCGTAGAGGAGGGAGAAGCGCTTCATGGCCGGTACCCCGTACAATACGCGCCGTGATCGCCGCCCTCCTGCGTTCGATGCGTCCCACCCAGTGGCCGAAGAACCTCTTCGTCCTGGCGCCGCTCGTCTTCGGCCGCCTGCTGGGCGACCACGCCGCGATCCTGCACGCCCTGGTCGCCCTGGCGGCCTTCTGCCTCGCCTCCTCCACCGTCTATCTCATCAACGACATCAAGGACCGCGAGGAGGACCGGAACCACCCGTTGAAGCGCCACCGGCCGCTCGCCGCCGGGACGCTCTCGGTGACCGCCGCGGTAGTGGCGCTCGCCCTCCTCGCCGCGGCGGCGATCGCGCTCGCCGTCTCCCTGGGGACGAGCTTCGCGCTCATCCTCGGCGGCTACATCGTCTTGAACGTCTTCTATACCGGTGGCTTGAAGCACGTGGTCATCCTGGACGTCATGATCATCAGCGCGGGGTTCGTGCTGCGCGTCCTCGCGGGGGCGGCGGCGACAGGCGTCCAGGTCTCCTCGTGGCTCCTCCTCTGCACCATCTTCCTCTCCCTCTTTCTCGCCTTTTCGAAGCGCCGCCACGAGATCACCCTCCTGGCCGAGGGGGCGACCTCCCAGCGCCGGGTGCTCGACCACTACAGCGTGGCGTTCCTGGACCAGATGATCAACGTCGTCACCGCTTCGGCGGTCGTCTCCTACGCGCTCTACGCGGTGGCCCCGGAGACGGTGGAGAAGTACCACACGCAGCACCTGGTCTACACCCTCCCCATGGTGCTCTTCGGCATCTTCCGCTATCTCTACCTGATGTATCAGCAGCCCGGGGAGCGCAATCCGACCGAGGCCATTCTCGGAGATCCGCCGTTCCTGATCAACATGGTGCTCTGGGGACTCGCCGTGGTGCTGATCGTCTACTATCACGGGTGATACCGCGATGCCCCCGGCACCCCCGTGCTAGCATCCCCGCCCATGCCTGACACCGCCCAGGGATCGCACGATCCGGCCTACTTCGAGCGCGAGTACTTCCAGCTCCACCCGGGGAAACGCAAGTACTTAGACTATCTTGTGGGCCTCCTCCGGCGCCATGGGGTGGCGGGCGGCAGGGTCCTCGACGTCGGGTCGGGGTACGGCTTCTTTCTGGAAGCCCTGGAGAAGGCCGGCTACGAGCCGGTCGGGCTCGAGCTCTCGGCCCACGCGGTCGAGATCGCCCGCCAGCGCACCTCAGCGGAGATCGCGACCGGCAGCGCCGAGGCGCCGTTCCCCTTCCCGGACGCCTCCTTCGATGCCATCACGTTCCTGGACGTCATCGAGCACCTCGACCGCTATCCCGAGACCCTCGCGAGCTGCCGCCGCACCTTGAAAGTCGGGGGCCTGCTCTTCGTCATCACCCTCAACTCGGGGAGCCTCGCCCGCCCGCTCCTGGGGAAGAAGTGGAGCTTCCACCTCGATCCCACCCACGTCCACATGTTCTCGGCGGCCCGGCTGCGCGGGGCGCTCGTGGACGCGGGATTGACCCCCGTCACCCTGACGACGATGTCCAACTTCTGCTCGGTGGGCGAGGGCAACCCGGTGCTCAAACCACTCCGCGCCATCGGCCGGGTCGTCACCACCCCCTGGCTCGGCGACTCCCTCTTAGGGATCGGCCGGCGCGACTGACCGCGGATGCTTCGTAAGCTCGCGCCCTTCGCGCTCCTGGGTCTGCTGATCTCGGCGCCCGCCCCGGCCGCGGAGCTCTCCGAGGCGGCGCGGTGGCTCCAGGGCTATCTCCGGATCGACACCTCGAACCCGCCGGGCAACGAGGGGAAGGCGGCGGACTTCCTCGAGGCGATCCTCAAGGGCGCGGGAATCCCGGCGCGGCGGATCGTCACTCCGGCGGGGCGGACCAACCTCTGGGCGCGACTCGCCTCGTCCACGAGCGGCGGCAAGGCGGTCCTCCTCCTCCACCACATGGACGTCGTCGCCCCCGGGCCGGGGTGGACGGTGCCGCCCTTCGCCGGCCTGGTCCGCGAGGGGCGGCTCTGGGGGCGCGGGGCGCTCGACGACAAGAGCTTAGGGATCGCCCAACTCGCCGCCTTGGTGGATCTCAAGCGCCGCGGCCAGCCGCTCGCGCGAGACGTCGTCTTCCTCGCCGTCGCCGACGAGGAGAGCGGGGGCGGCGAGGGCACCGGCTGGCTCCTCGCCCATCACCCCGAGCTCTTCGCCGGGGTCGAGGGGGTGATCGGGGAGGGCGGGCGCAACCAGGTGACCGGCGGCAAGCTCCTCTGGTGGGGGATCGAGGTGGCGCAGAAGCGGCCGCTCTGGCTCGAAGTCGAGGCGAACGGGCGCGGCGGCCACGCCTCGGGGCTCAACCCGGGGAGCGCCGTCCACGTTCTCGTCGCCGGCCTGGCGCGGATGGTCGCCCTCCCCTTCCGCTACCGGGTGACCTCGGCCGCCCGCGCCTACGTGCAGGCCATGGCCCCCCTCCACAACGAGCACTGGCGGCGGGTCCTCTCGGACATCGACCGGGTGGTGGGCGAGAAGGGCCCCAGCGAGTTCCTCCTGCCGGGGATGGAGAACCTCTTCCTCGACACGGTCCAGGTGACGGTGGTGGCCGGCGGGGAGCGGATCAACGTCATCCCCGAGAAGGCCCATGCCTTAGTCGACGTCCGGCTCCTGCCCGACACCGACAGCCAGGCGCTCTTGACGACGCTCAAGCAGGCCCTGGGCAGGGAGATCGACGTCAAGGTCCTCCTCACCTGCCGCCCCGCCCCGCCCTCGCCGGCCGCGG
>JAXDLD010000314.1:0-14089 GCA_034666805.1 Acidobacteriota bacterium | reverse complement strand
GCCTCCGCGGGCGGGAAGCCAGGAGGGGGGAGTTGCCACTTCGGAGAACCTCGCCTACCTCATCTACACCTCGGGTTCGACGGGGAGGCCGAAGGGGGTGGCGATCGAGCACCGGAGCGCCGTGGCCCTCGCCCTCTGGGCGCGCCGGGCGTTCTCTCCGGCCGAGCTGTCCGGGGTGCTCTTCGCCACCTCGGTCTGCTTCGACCTCTCGGTCTTCGAGCTTTTCGTCCCCTTGGCCTGGGGCGGCCGGGTGATCGTGGCGGACAACGCCCTCGCCCTCCCCCGGCTCGCGGCGGCGGGGGAGGTCACCCTCGTCAACACCGTGCCGTCGGCGATGGCGGAGCTGGTGCGCCAGGGGGCTCTGCCGGCCTCCGTCCGCACGGTCAACCTGGCGGGCGAGCCGCTGCCCCGGCCCCTGGTCGACGCCCTCTATTCTCTCGGGACGGTCGAGCGGGTATGCAACCTCTACGGCCCCTCGGAGGACACCACCTACTCGACCGCCGCCCTCCAGGAGCGGTTTACGGACCGGCCGCCGGGGATCGGCCGGCCGCTCGCCGGCACCCGGGCGCACGTCCTCGACCGCGCCGGGCGGCCGGTGCCGGTGGGGGTCTCCGGCGAGCTTCACCTGGGCGGCGCGGGCCTCGCCCGCGGCTACTTCGGCCGCCCGGAGCTGACCGCCGAGCGCTTCGTGCCCGATCCCCACGCCACGCAAGGCGAGCGTCTCTACCGGACGGGCGACCTGGTGCGGCTCCTCCCTGGCGGCGATCTCCACTTCCTGGGGCGGATCGATCACCAGGTCAAGGTGCGCGGCTTCCGCATCGAGCTGGGGGAGATCGAGGCCCTCCTGCGGCGGCACCCCTCGGTGCGGGAGGCCGTGGTGCTGGCGCGCGAGGACCAGCCGGGCGACCGCCGCCTGGTCGCCTACGTCGTCTTTGCCGGCGATGCCGCCGATGCCGCCGATGCCGCGTCCGAGGCTCTGCGCGCCTTCCTGGCCGAGCGGCTGCCCGAGTACATGGTCCCCGCGGCCTTCGTGGTCCTCCCCGCCCTGCCGCTCACCGCCAGCGGCAAGGTGGACCGGAAGGCGCTGCCCGCCCCGGAGTGGCGGAGCGGCGAGAGCTTCGTGGCGCCGCGCACGCCCTTGGAGGAGGTGCTGGCCGGCTTCTGGCGCGAGCTCCTGGGGGTCGAGCGGGTGGGGGTCAAAGACAGCTTCTTCCGGCTCGGCGGGCACTCGCTGCTCGCGACCCAGCTCGTGGGGCGGGTCGCCAAGACCTTCCAGGTCGAGCTCCCCCTCCGCCGCCTCTTCGAGACTCCCACGGTCGAGGCGCTGGCGGCGGCGGTCGTCGCGGTCGAGGCCAAGCCCGGGCAGAGCGAGAAGATCGCCAAGGTGCTGCTGCGGATCAAGGGGCGCAAGGAGGAGAAGCCGGCGGGATGAGCCGCCCCGTGGGGTGGGCGCAAGAAGTGCGGGGGGAGATAAAGAGGGGGGAGTAAGAGGGGGTGCAGGGGGAGACGAGGGGGGAGAAGAAGAGGGGGGAGCGGCCAAGGTTCCGCGAAGGGCCCTCCCAGGGCCCTCCCAGGGCCCCTTTTGCGATTCCGCTACATTAGCGACGACCGGATTAACCTCGCAGTAGAGCCGCGGGTTCCGGCGCAAGATCTCCCCGGCGGTGACGCCCTCGTCCGCCATGGCCTGCTTCGTCCTTTGCATACACACCTCTCCTCGACCCCGAACGGGCCGGATTTCGACGGGACCTGGGGGAGCCCTCCTCTCGCCGGAGCCGGGCCCCCCTCCCTCGGCGCCTACCCTAGAACCCCCAGAACCGAGAAGTCGACCATTTGCGACCCACGAATTTTTTTCTTCCGCGGTGGCTCGCTGCCATGGCGGTAGCCAGGGAGGGAGGAGAGGGCCTTTCGTGCCGCTGGCGGTCGTCGCCGGCAGCGCGGCGATCACCGCCAGGTAGGGTGGCGGTCATCGCCAGCAGTCCGGCGGTCAGCGCCAGGTAGCCGGCGATCGTCGCCGGCAGTGCGGCGGTCACCGCCAGGTAGGGTGGCGGTCGTCGCCGGCAGTCCGGCGATCACTGCCAGGTAGGGTGGCGGTCGTCGCCAGCAGTCCGGCGGTCACCGCCAGGTAGCCGGCGATCTTCGCCGGCAGCGCGGCGATCACCGCCAGGTAGGGTGGCGGTCCTCGCCAGGAGTCCGGCGGTCATCACCAGTAGGATGGCGACCGTCGCCGGCAGTCCGGCGATCACTGCCAGGTAGGGGCAGAGCCTGGGCAGAGCGAGAAGATCGCCCGGGTGCTGCTGCGGATCAAGAGGCGAGCGGGATGACGAAGCCTACGGTAGACTGCCTGTATGCGACGGCGCGTTTATCTGGAGACCACAGTCGTCAGCTACCTGACGGCGCGGCCAAGCCGAACCGTGGTGGGCGCCGCGCACCAGCAACTCACGATCGATTGGTGGGATCAGCGACGGCATGACTTCGACCTCGTCGTCTCTGAGCTGGTGCTCCGGGAAGCAGGCGGGGGCGATCCAGAGGCCGCCAGGCGCCGTCTCGCCGCCCTGGAGGGGATAACTCATCTGGCCCTAACCGACGACGCACTCTCGCTGGCCGAAGAGTTTGTCCTGCGCAGGCTCCTCCCCCCAAGAGCTGCTGGAGACGGCTTACATATCGCGTTGGCGACGATCCACCGCGTCGACTATCTGCTGACGTGGAATTGCGCCCACATCGCGAACCCTGAAATCCAGGCGAAGCTCGCAGAATTCCTTTGGACGCGGGAGTTATTCCTACCCTTCATTTGCACTCCAGAAGAACTACTCGGAGATGAACCATGAGCGACGATCCGATCGTAGAGGAAGTTCGTCGAATTCGGGACGAGTATGCGGCCCAGTTCAACTACGATTTGCAGGCGATCTTCGCCGATCTCAAGCGGTCAGAGGCGTCGAGGGATCGATCTCAGGCTCCCTTGGTACAGCCCCCAGAAGCTGAGGCACCGGAGAATTCAGCGGTTCAGCGGATCCGTTTCTCCCATCGATAAACTTACGGGCTCCGGCTTCAACCCATCGTAATTACTACCTTCCCTCTGGCATGCCCTTCTTCCAGATACAGGACAGCCTCAGGGACATCCCTCAACGGGTAGATCCGGTCGATGACCGGAGTAACTTTCCCGCCTTCGAGGAGCTCTTGCATGACGATCAGATCATCTTTGCTCGCATGCGCCATGACCGGGAGCAGCTTCTGGCTCCCAAGCCGTGACAACACGACCGCTTTGAGAATGCCGGTCAGAGGTCCCAGCCAACGCCCCTCGTCCGGTCCTCCGACCAGCACGAGAGTCCCCTCGGCAGTCAGCGCGCGCCTGCGATCGGACAAGGAGTGGTTCCCCACTACATCGAATATCAGATCATACCGCTGCCCACTCTTGGTGAAGTCCTCTCGCGTGTAATCCATGACGTGGTCGGCGCCGATCGATCGGACCATGTCGATGTTCCTCGTGCTGCAAACGCCGGTCACTTCCGCCTCGAAGGCCTTGGCAATCTGCACGGCGAACGTCCCCACGCCTCCCGACGCGCCATTGATCAGGACCTTCTGGCCGCGCTGAATCCGTCCCTTGTCGCGAAGACCCTGCAGCGCGGTGAATGCCGCCACGGGTACAGCCGCCGCCTGCTCGAACGTAACATTGGCCGGCTTTCGTACCAATGCACCTTCGGGAGCACACGCATACTCGGCAAAGGCTCCTGCGCACACACCGAACACTTCGTCACCGGGTTGGAACTGCGTCACGTTCTTGCCGACCGTTTCAACCTGCCCGGCCACGTCAGCTCCGAGACGTGTAACCTTCGGCTTGCGCAACCCGGCTTGTGTGCGCACGAGGTAGGGCGTGCCTCTCATATAGTGCCAGTCACGCGGGTTTACGGATGCCGCACGAATTCTTATCAAGACCTCATCGTCCTTGGGAGTAGGTTTTGCTACCTCCATGAGATGAAGAACATCCGGGGGTCCGTATTCTGTGTATAGGATCGCTCTCATGGTCTTCTTCGATCTCGCAGACATCCACCTTGGAGATCCGCTGGTCCTGTTCGAGGGGCATTGACTCCAGGCTTACCGCGTCCTTCATCTACCCTTGTAGACGAATGAGGGGGTGCGGATATTGTAGGGTCGCTACGTTGCCAAGGCAAATAGCCGGATGGGGCAACCCGGAGCATCGACCCGCCCCTTCCAGCCCGCGGGGCGGCCGGCGATGGGTCCCCTGGGGGGCCGTGCCCGGCTGTCCCTCGGTTCCCGTTGCGGGCGGCTGGGTGCTGCTCTTGCGCTTGCGGATGGGGAGCGGCCCGAAACCGTACTTGCTCAGGGCCGCGTCGGCGAAACCGAACTTCCCCCTTGAGAGTCGAGCCCAGGCGGGCCCGGACCGTGTCGCCCTCGCGGCGCATGCGCCAGGACGTAGCGAAGCCGCTCGACCCGGCCGCCTCTTCCTCACTGGGGTAGAATGCTCCGCGGAGGTGTCGTCGTGGTCAGTGTCCTACAAGGCAAACACCAAACCATCGCGAAGTTATGCGCTCGCTTTGGCGTCGTGCGTCTTGACGTCTTCGGGTCGACTCTGCGCGACGACTTCCGCCCAGGCGAGAGCGACCTCGATCTCCTGGTCGTGTTCGGCCCCATGGAGCCCTTCGCCCTTGCAGACGCTTATTTCGGTCTGCTCGACGAGTTGCGCGGCCTGCTCGGTGTCAAGATCGACCTGGTCATGGCCGACGCCGTAAAGAACCGCTACATCGCGCGCGAGATCGAGCGCACCAAGCAGCTGCTCTATGCCGCGTAGCCCGCTCGCCTACCTGCTGGACATCGTCGAGGCTTGCGCGGCCATCGATAGCGCGCTGTCGGGCCTTGATCTTGGCGCTTACCGCGCCAACCGGCTCGTCCGCTCGGCCGTCGAACGCGAGTTCATCCTCATCGGCGAGGCGGTTGCATCACTGATCCGGCTCGAGCCCGGTCTCTCGGAGCGGATCTCGCACTCGCGCAGGATCATCGGTTTTCGCAACCAGCTCGCTCACGACTACGCCGCCGTCAACGACACTGTCGTGTGGGCGATCGCCTCCGGCGAGGTGCCCGTCCTCCGGGAGGAGTGTCAGGCTATCCTAGCCGAGAGAGACGCTAGCGGTGAAATAGAATAACAAGCAGTTCGAGCAGACGCGCTTTGCTCGCTGCTCAACTGCGAAACGTTGTACGTCACGCAAGTAGCAGGCGATCTCGCGGGCACGTGGACGTACAGGTCACTTCTCAACCCGGAGCGTAGACCCGGCCCTTCCACCCCGCGGGCCGGCCGGCGAGCTTGCGCGCCAGGGCGTACCACTGGAGCGCGAGGAAGACCAGGATGCCGAGCGGGTGGAGAAGGGCGCCCGAGAGCGGCTGGCGGAAGCGGCGCGCCGTCGCGAGCCTCGGGTACCCAGCGGCCAGGCTCCCGAGGAGGGCGGGCAAGGCGACCGCGGGGCCCATACCCGCGAAGAGAGCCCAGAGGAGCAGGACCGGCGGCAGGACCTGGCCGGCCAGGAGGAGGGCCGAGACCGGAACGATCTTGCGCGCCGCGGCGAGCCCCGCCGTCGCGTTCTTGGCCAGGCCCTGCCAGACTTGGGCGGCGTTGTAATACATCCGGCAGTCGGCCGCGTCGGTGGCGTCGAAGAGATCGGTCGCGAGGCCCGCCTGGCGGAAGGCGCGCGGCAGGTGGATGCCGTCGTGGAGCGAGGCGCGGATGGCGGCGTGCCCGCCGGCTCTCTCATAGGCCTGGCGGCGGGCCACGAAGAGCTGGCCGCAGCCGGCGCTGTAGGCGGGGTGGACGCTGCCGCGCATCCGGCCGATCGGCAGGAATCCCAAGAGGAAGAAGTGCATGAGCGGCAGGAGCAGTTGCTCCAGGAAGCTCCCTGTCTCCTGGCGGGGGAAGCCGGAGACGAGCCCGGCGCCGCTCGCGTCGAGGAAGGCCGCCGCCCGGGAGAGGGTGAACGGCGCCAGGCGGACGTCGGCGTCGACGAAGGCGAGGAGCGGAAAACGCGCCAGTCCGGCGAGGACGGCGCAGGCGTGCTGCTTGCCGCACCAGCCCGGGGGGAGAGTGGGTGCCATCTCCAGGCGCACCCGCGGATCGTTGCGGGCGATTCCCGCCACGATCTCTGCGGTCCGGTCCGCTGAGCGGTCGTCGAGGACCACAACCTCCAACTCCACCCCCGCGCTCGCCAGGGCCGCCTCGACCGCCCGGGCGATCGTCCTCTCCTCGTCCCGAGCCGGGATCAGCACCGAGACCCGCGGCCGGTAGGGAGCGGGCGCTGGGAGCGGCCGGTAGAGGCCGAGGTTGCGGCGGAAGAGGAGGGCCGGGAGGAGGGCGCAGGCGGCGGCGAGCCAGGCGAGGAGGATCACCCTTCCACTCCATGCTCGCGGCGGAAGCTCTCGCCTCGCGCCCGGGCCTTCCACCGCCGCCAGAGGTCGTAGACGCCGCCCACCCCGGCGTTGCCGCCGAGGAGGGGCTCGAAGCGGGCGGGGTCGCGGCCGAGCGCGTCGGCGGCCAGGGCGTCCTGGGTGGCGCTGAGCCGGTCGGCGAGGAGGGCCATCCAGTCGTCGGCGCCGAGCCGCAGCTCTCCGATGTCGATCGGCTCGCCGAAACGGGCGAGGGCCTCGGGGAAGCGCTCCTCCCAGAACGGGTACTCCAGGGCGAGCGGGAGGAGGACGCCGCTCCGCAGCCGCCGGGCGAGGTGCCCGAGCCCCGAGGCGAGGCGGACCGGCCGCACCCGCGGATCGCCGAAGCGGCCGCCGGGGGTGATCCAGAGGGTCCCCCCGGGGCGCGCCAGGATCGACTGCGAGGTGGCGAGGAAGCGCCGGGCACCGCCCGCCGTCCCCGGCTCGACCCCGAAGAAGCCGAGCTTGCCGAAGAAGGAGTAGCGGGTGAGAGCCTGGGCCTCGATCGAACCGAAGTGCCGGCGCTCCGGGAAGAGCCGGTGGGCGAGGATCAGGCCGAGGAGCGGGTCCCACCACGAGGGGTGATTCAAGTAGACGATCAAGGGCTCGCCGGGAGCGATCTGGGAGAGGGCCTCGCTCCGCGCCAGGCGGACGGCGTGGAAGTGCCGGCGCACGTAGGGCTCCACATAGCGCCGGAAGGCCCCGAGGAGGGCGGGCGAGACCTCCGGCACGGCGGCATCGCGCGGAGGTCTGCTCATGCGGCCGGCTCCATCACCTCGGTGGAGAGAGGTGCCAGGCGTTTCTCCAGGTGTTGATCCAGGTCCTGGTCCAGGACGTCGGCCGCGATCCAGCCCGACATCAGGACCATGGGCATGCCGGGCCCGGGGTGGGCGGCGCCGCCGGCCAGGTAGAGACCGCGGACGTCGCGGCTTCGGTTGCCCGGCTTGAAGGCCCCCAGCATCCGGCCGTGGCTCGCGAGGCCGTAGATCGCCCCGTCGAGCACCCGGTAGCGCTCGTGGATGTCGAGCGGGGTTAGCGCCGACTCGAAGACGATCCGCTCTTCGAGGTCGCCCAAGCCCGCCGTCCGCGCCAGCTTGTCGAGGATCACCCGCCGGTAGAACGGGAGCATCGTTCGCCAGTCGTGGTGTGGACGGAGATACGGGGTGTGGACGAGGACGTAGAGCGCCTCGCCCCCCGGTGGCGCCACCTCGGGGTCGGTCCGCGCCGGAGCGCAGACGTAGCAGGTCGGATCGGCCGCCGGCTCGCCTTTCCGGTAGATGGCGGCGAATTCCTCCTCGGGGTCGCGCGAGAAGACGAAGTTGTGGTGCAGGAGGTGGGGGTAGGCGCGGTCGAGGCCGAGATAGAGGACGACCCCCGAGCAGGCCGGCTCGTAGCGGCGGCGGCGGGCGAAGCGGCGGGCCGGCGCTCCGCCCAGGAGCTCGCGGTGGGTGCGGACCGAGTCGGCGTTCGACACCACTGCGCGGAGGGGGACCCGCTCGCCGCGACCGGTCTCGACCCCGGTCACGGCGCCCCCCTCGACGAGGATGCGGGCGATCGTCTCCCCCAGGCGGACCTCGACTCCGAGGTCGGCGGCGAGGCGCGCCAGGGCCTCCGGCACGGCCCGGGTGCCGCCCCGCGGGTACCAGACCCCCTCCGCCGTCTGCATGTGGGCGATGCCGCAGAGGACGGCGGGCGAGGCGTCCGGGGCGGAGCCCACGTACTGGGTGAAGTGGTCGAGCATCTGAGCCACCCGCGGCTCCCGCACCTCGCCGCGGACGGTGCCGGCGACGCTCCGGCCGAAGCGGAGGGCCAGGAGGTCCCCGAGGGTCGAGAGGTGGAAGGTCGAGCCCGCCTCGAAGGTGTCGCGCACCGAGCCCACCGAGCGCCAGAAGAAGAAGCGGTCGGAGATGCCGTGCAGACGGCGGGCGACGTCGAGGAAGCGGCCGTAGCCCTCACCGGCCCCGGCCCCCGGGGCGAAGCGGTCGACCTCGGCCATCATCCGCTCGCGGTCGGCCAGGAGGTCCAGGGTGCCGCCGTCGGCGAAGAAGGAGCGCCACTGCGGGTCGAGCGGGATGAGGTCGAGCTCGCGCCCTAGGTCGCGGCCGGCCTCGGCGAAGATCCGGCCGAGGACCGAGGGCAGGGTGAGGATGGTGGGGCCCATGTCGAAGCGGAACCCCGAACCCGACAGCTCCGCGGCCTTGCCGCCGAGCCAGGAGTTGGCTTCGAAGAGGGTGACCTGGTGGCCGCGGGCGGCCAGGGTGACCGCCGCGGCGAGCCCTCCCAGGCCGGCCCCGATCACCCCGATGCGGTCCTGGTGGCGATTCTGGGTCATGACATCCCCTCCTGCGGTAGAGCTGTACTCTGAGGCGTTCTCGAAACTTTGCCGCGCGGGCGTCGGCGGATCGCACGGACGATCCCCGCCAACCCGGAAAGCCTGGCCGCGAAGCCGCCGCCGTGGACGAGCGCCAGGTAGGAACGGAACAGCTCCTCGTCCCCGGGCTGCCGCGCGTCGAGGTGGGGGAGCCAGGCCCCCCGGCGCACGGCGACCGCCTTGACCGCGGTCAGCTCGAGGAGCCCGAGGGCGCCGCGAGTCGAGCCGTAGCCGCTCGTCCCCCGGCCGCCGAAGGGGAGCCGGGGGTCGGCGGTGGGCACGATGACGTCGTTGACCACCACCACCCCCGCCCGCACCCGCGAGGCGAAGGCCAGGGCCTCCGCCTCGGGACCGAAGACGGCGGCGCCCAGGGCGTAGGGGGAGAGCGCGGCGGCGGCCAGGGCCTCTTCCATATCGCCGACCTCCAGGAGAGAGAGGGTGGGGGAGGCCGGCAGGCCGCCGAGGAGCCGGACCAGCCGCTCTTCGAGCCCGGGGCGGAGCGCGCGGGGTACGAAGACCCGGCGGGGGGCGATGCAGGTCGCCCCGCCGTTGAGCTCAAGGCCGAAGCGGAGGGCCCGAGCGACACGATCGAGGCCGGCGTCGTCGCAGCCGGGGAGCACGAAGACGGCGTCGCAGCCCGAGAGCTCCAGGGTCGCGGGGATGAGCCGGGGGGCGAGTTGGGCGAGGACCGCCTGACCCGTAGTGGCCGAGCCGGTCAGGAGCACCTTGTCGGGGCCGGCGGCGATCGCCTCCCGGCCCGCCTCGTCCCCCTCCGGCAGGATGGTCAGGAGGTGCTCGGGGAGGCCGGCGGCGGCGAGGAGCCTGGCGAAGGCGTGGGCGGCGCCGCTACCGGAACGGCCGGGTTTCCAGAGGACCGCGTTGCCCGCGGCGAGCGCCTGCACCGTCTGCACACCGGGGAGGAAGAGGGGGTAGTTCGCGGGGGCGATGACGAGGACGAGACCGAGCGGCTCCCGCCGGACCTCGATCGCCACCCCGCGCATCCAGAACGGCCGGCCGTCGTTTCTGAGGCGCCGGGGGGCGAGGAGACGCCCCGCCTCGCGCTCCAGGAAGCGGCAGGCGTCGGCGAGCGGCAGGACCTCGCTGGTCAAGACCTCCGCGGTTGGCCGATTGCCGGCCCCGGCTGCCGACATCGCGAGATCCCCGGCCGAGCCGGCGACCCGATGCCGGAGCTGGCGGATCACGGAGAGGCGGGCCGCCACCGGCCGCGCCGCCCAGCGCCCCTGGGCCTCCCGGGCGAGCACGGCGGTCCGTTCCGCGGAGCTCGCCATCAGACCGCCCTCTGCAATTCCGGCAGCTCAGGGATCGGGCAGCTCTCCATCCGCCGCGCGCTATCCGCCCAGGAGGCGTCGGCGGCGAGGCCGAGATCCGCGAGCATCAGCCGCGAGGTGATGAGGGCCGATTGGAAGATCACCGGCAGCCCGCTCCCGGGGTGGGTGCCGCCGCCGGTCAGGTAGACGCCGTCGAGGTCTTCGAAGCGGTTGTGTGGGCGGAGGTGGAGCATCTGGCCCAAGGTATGAGCGAGGTTGAAGGTGGCGCCCCGGTGGATCTCGTAGCCCTGCTCCCAGTCGTCCGGCGTCACCATGCGCTCGTAGCGGATGCGCCGCTCGACGCCCTCGATCCCGGCCTTCTTCAGTTGGTTGAGGGCGACCCTGCGGTAGCGCTCGCGCTCGACGGTCCAGTCGACGTTCGGGTGCTGGTGGGTGACCGGCACGAGCACGTAGAGGGTGCTCTTACCCCGCGGCGCCAAGGTCCGATCGGTGACCGCGGCGTTCTGCACATAGAAAGAAGGGTCCTCCGACAGCACGTGCCGGTTCTCGATCTCGTCCAGGTTCTGTTCATAGTTGGCCGACACGTAGATCGAGTGGTGCGGGACCTGGTCGTACACCCCGTCTACACCTAAATAGAGCATGAAGGTCGAGCAGGAGAACTTCTTGCCGGCGATCTTCCTGTCGGTCCAGCGCCGTCGCAGGCGATCGGGGACGAGCCGGGTCATGGCGCGGGCGAAGTCGGCGTTGAGCAGGAGGGTGTCCGAACGGTAGATGCCGGCGTCGGTCCGCACCCCGGTCGCCCGGCGGCCCGCGAAGAGGATCTCGCGGACCGGCTCGCCGAGGCGGATCTCGACCCCCGCGTCGCGCGCCACCCGGGCCATGGCCTCGGAGACTGCGGCGCAGCCGCCGATGGGGTGATGGACGCCGTACTCGTACTCCAGGAAGGAGAGGATCGAAAACAGGCTCGGGCAGCGGAAGGGCGACATCCCCAGGTACTTCGACTGGAAGGAGAAGGCGAGCCGCACCCGCGGATCGCTGAAGTAGGTGGCGAGCTCCGCGTCGAGCGATTTCCAGGGCCGGAGCTGGGGGAGGAGCTTCAACATCCGAGGGGTGAAGACGTCGCGCCAGGAGAGGAAGGGCGACTCCAGGCAGGGCCGGAAACGCTCCAGCTTGTCGCGGTTGTCGGAGAGAAACGCGCCGAGCGATAAGGCGTCGTGCGGCGAGAGCGCGGCGAGCGCCCGTTCCATCTTCACCCGGTCGGGGGTCGCCGAAAGCTCGCCGCCCGCCCCGAAGACCAGCCGGTACTGGGGGTCGAGCCGCACCATCTCGACCTCCCGGTCGAGGTCGCGGCCCACGGCGGCGAAGATCTGCCGCAGCACCTGCGGATAGAGGAAGAAGGTGGGGCCGACGTCGAACCGGAACCCCCGCGCCTCGATGGCAGAGGTCCGTCCGCCCACCCGCGGCAGGCGTTCGAGCACCGTGACGTCGAGCCCCGCGCCCGCCAGGAGGATGGCCGAAGCGAGCCCCCCCGGTCCGGCTCCCACGATCGTAACTTTCTTGGACATAGCCTGTACCTCTAGCTCGTTAACACCATCGACGAGTCAGATAGTAGAGGTTTGTCCAGATTTTGTCAACATTGTGGCGTTGACATTGGGGCCGGGGGCGGCCCGCGTTCAGCGGCTGCCGGGGAGCAGGCCCTGGATCCAGCCGCGCCAGCCGAGGAAGCGGATCGGCTTTTCGAGGCGGACCAGGATCCAGCACTCCGCGTCCCCCTCGGTCGCGGGACGGTGCTGGGAGCCCGGCTCGTAGACCGTGTACTCGCCCGCCTCGTAGTGCCCCCGGTCGTCCGCGTAGCCGCCGGCGAGGACCAGCACGTCCTCGCGCCCGGGGTGGAGGTGACGGGGGAAGCCGCGGCCGGCCGGCATGTGGCCGAGGAGGAGGAAGCTGCCGGTCGCGGGGTCGCGCGCGAGCAGCGCGTAGCGGGCCCCCGGCGTCCAGGCGGTGTGCCAGGCGAGGGGCCCGAGGAGCGGGAGCTCCTGCCGGGTCCCCGGCGGCACCGGCAGGCCGGCGAAGGGATCGTGCCGCTCGCCTTCCGGCGGGCCGGGCTGGCCGGCGGGTGAGACGCGGGCGAGGACCCGCTGCCAGAGGAGGTCGGGCGGCGGCTCCGGCGGCAGGGCGCGGAGGAGGGTGCCGCCGGCGAGCGCCAGCTCGCCCACGGTGCCGCGGCAGGTGGCGCAGGAGGAGAGGTGCCCCTCGACCGTCGCCCGGAGGGTCAGGTCCGCGGCGCCGGAAGCGACCGTGAGGAGGGTCTCCTCGGGGGGGTGCATCAGTGCTCCTCCTCGGGCCGGAGCACCGAGCGCATGAGCTTCAACCCCGAGCGGATGCGCGACTTCAAGGTGCCGACCGGCAGCTCCAGCCGCTCGGCGGTCTCCTCATAGGTGAGGCCGCCGAAGTAGGCCATCTCGATCGCCCTCCGCTGCTCCGGCTGGACCCGGGCGAGGGCCTGCCGGACGGTGAGCAGGAGGTCCACCCCGCTCTCGCCGTGCCCGGCCAGGCCCGAGAGGTCGAGGCCGTCCATCTCGGCGCCCGCGCCGGTCTTCCGCCAGTGATCGATGAGCTTGTTGCGAGTCATGGTGTAGAGCCAGCCCGAGGCGTCGCCGCGGTCGGGCCGGTAGCTCGCCGCCTTGGCCCACACCGCCACGAAGACCTCCTGGGTCACGTCCTCGCCGAGCTCGTGCTGGCGGCTGAGCTGCCGGGCATAGGCGAGGACCCGGCCGGCGTGGCGGCGGTAGAAGCGGTGAAACGAATCGAGATTCCCCGCCGCGATGCCGGCCAGCAGGGAGACGTCGTCGGGCTCGGCCCGCGCTCGCTCCAAAGGGTGGGTCTCCTTGAAGCATGAATATATGACATGCACGCGAGCGGCAGAAAGCACACCCTACCTACGGGCGAAGCGAGCTTTCTGGATGAAGTGGGGGAGAGGAGAAAGAGACTGGATCGGCGACGGCTAGAGCGCACCCGGTTGAAACCTCGCGCCGCCGATCCGCGCCTCAGGTCGGAAGTACTTCAAGAGGCGTGCCAGGCGGCGGCGGTGCCGGCGAGATCAGCGGTGCCGGCGGCGGATCGTCCGCCGGAGCGGGATCTTCCGCGGCATCCACGGCGGTCGGGGTGTTGGCATCGTCCTTATCGGCGGGGGCCGGGCTCTCCGCCGGCGCCGGGCGCACGCCGACTTCCGGGGTGCGGGCGCCCTGGCTGCGGCGGATGACGATCTTCCCCGGCTGCTCGTCGCCGGGCTGTGCGGGCAAGGCAGGGATATCTCCCGTCTTGGCCCCCGCGTCGGCTCCGGCATCGGCATCCCCATTCGCGGCCGGCTGCCCGAAGCTCGCGCTCTGCCAGGGCTCCGTGCCGACAACACCATCGGCAAGGACCCCGCCCGGCTGATGGACCGTGCAGGGCTCGACCGGAGCCTTCCACTCGAGGAAGAGGTCGGTCACGACATAGGGACAGGAGGGGGTCGCGAGCTGGCCCGTGGTGGGGTCGACGGTCGCCTTGACGATGCCGGCGGGGACGGCGAAGGCGGGGTACCCTTGGGCGGGGCGCATGGCGCGGACGAAGCGGCTCCAGATCGGGAGGGCGGCGCTCGATCCCGAGAGGCGGCTCTTGGCGTTGTCGTCGTAGCCCACCCAGACCACGGTGACGCGGTCGGGGGAGTAGCCGGCGAACCAGTTGTCCCGCCGCCCGTTGGTGGTGCCGGTCTTGCCCGCGAGCTCGCCTAGGACCCCCTGGCTCCTCGCCCCCGCCGCCGTGCCGCGGTCGAGGACCCCCTGGAGCACCGAGGTCACGAGGTAGGCGGGCTGCGCCTGGAGCACCCGGTGGGGCTCCGGCGGCTCGGGACCGGCGACGGCCTCGCCAGCGGGCGCGACGACGGTGGCGAGGCCGTGGACCGCCGGCCGGGTGCCGCCGTTGGCGAGGGTGCCGTAGACCGTCGCGAGCTCCCGGGGGGTGACCC
>JAXDLD010000313.1:0-3043 GCA_034666805.1 Acidobacteriota bacterium | reverse complement strand
CGCCGAAAAGAGCTTTCAGACTCCGATAACCTCTTTCCCCCGGCTGAAAAGAGGTTCTTCGTCTCCTACAGGCTCTTTTCGCTAAGCTGAAAGCTGTTTTCAGGAACCAAAAAGGAGGGCACGGCTTCTTAAAAGAGGCTCCTGGGACGCTAAACCGGCTTCTGCGGCCCTAAAACCGGCATTGGCCCGCCTACCGCCGGTTCCCGATCAAAATCCGCAGCTGCCGCAGCCGCGCATCCAACTGCTCCGGGCTGACATTGGCATACTTGACCGGCAGCAGCCTCCGGCTCGAGGCCTCGAAGACGGCCAGGAGCTCCATGTACTCCAGGAGCTCCACGTCCCGGCTCGGGAAGTAGTCGGCCGCCGCGGCGATCAGGTTGTCGGCCGTCACCGGCGCGTCACCGTTCGCCGCCCGGGCGGCGTCGTCGTTCGCCAGGAGGAGGACCGCCTCGACGTCGGCGTTCGAGTAGCCCACGAGCTTGGCCGCGAAGCGGTCGCGGACGGCCGCGAAGTCGACCTCGGTCTTGATCTTGTTCTTGCGCACGAGGGCGCGCGCCACCTCCTCGACCTCCTCCGGGGTCTGCGAGTAGAGGAAGGGGATCTTCCGGTCGAGCCGGCCGGCGCGCTTCAGGTCGACGTCCAGTTTGTCCGGCCGGTTGGTCATGACGAGGAAGAGGATGCGGCCGCGGTTCCCCGTGTCGCTCATGAACTCCTTGATCCGCGCGATCACTCGGGACGACGTGCCGCCGTCGTTCTCGCCGCCATCGCCGCCGCCGCCGAAGGCGCGGTCGCCCTCGTCGATGATCACCACCACCTGGCCGATCGCCTTGATGACGGTCAGGATGCGCTCCAGGTTCCCCTCCGTCGCCCCTACCCACTTCGAGCGGAAGTTCTTGAGCTTGATCGTCGTCAGCCCGCACTCCTTAGCGAAGGCCTCGGCGACGAAGGTCTTGCCCGTCCCCATGGGGCCGGTGAAGAGGATGCCCATGGGCACCCGGCTCGTCCGCCCCTCGCGGATGCTCTCGGCGATCACTCGGAGGTCGCTCTTTACCTCCTCCATGCCGCCCACCACCTCGAAGCCGTGCTCCGGCTCCACGAACTCGATCAACCCGAAGCACTCGCGCTCGAGGATCTCGCGCTTGCGCCGCGCGATCAGCCGGTCGGCGTCGAGCCGCAGGCGCTCGGCCGAGGAGACCTCGGGGTTGACGGGCGGCGCCGCTCCCGGGGCGAGGAGCTTCCGGATCTCCTCGTGGGGGAGGCCGTCGGTCAGCGCCGCCAGCCGGTGCGCCCGCTCCGCCGCGTCCGGTCCGCCGCCCAGGATGCCGGCGATGAACGCCTCGCGCTCGGCGGTCTCCTCGACCGCTGGCGGCGGCGGGGTGAGGATCGAGGCGATCTGGATCACCTTCAACCCGCCGGTGATCTCGGCGTAGCGGTCGGCGTCCTTGTCCGAAAGGCGCGGGTCGGCGGCCTGGGCCGCGGCACGGCGGGCGTCCTTGTCGGGCATGGGGATCTCGATCACCGCCACCTTAGGGTTCGCCACCAGCTTGGGTGCCAGGTCGGGCAGGTTCTCGGCCAGCAGCAGGACGACGTTGTCGCCGCGCTCGATCTCGGGCAGGAAGGACCAGCGGTGGAGGGTGACGACCGAAGCGCGGTCGGTGTCGGCCTGGAAGTTCGGGTCGCCGGCCGGGGCCAGGGCCTCGGCGTACTCCAGGAGGACCGCCACCTTGGACGACGCCACCAGCAGGCGCTCCAGGGTGGCGAGCACCCGGGGCTTGCCGATGTCGGCGCTCAGGAGGTCGTCACCGGTGACCCGGGTCGGCGACTTGGCGAAGCGGATGCCGGTCGCCACGTTGTAGACCGCGATCGTGTCCTTGCTGTCTCGGAGCAGTACGTCGGTCAGGAACTCGGTCAAGCCGAGCATCCGCCGGTCGTGGAGGACGGCGTCATAGACGTTGCCGTGGAGGATGAACATCGAGGACTCGCCGCGCAGATAGCGGCGGCGGAGGTCCTCGGCCCAGGCGGGCAAGGTGCGGAGCTCGGGCATGATGGCAGGGTCCTCTAGCGCTCGATCGTAGCGAGCAGCCTCTCGGTATCGGCGGCGGTCTGCTTGACCGTCTCGACGCCGTCCAGAAGCTCGTCGAGCTGCCCCGAGAGCTCCTGCGGCGACTGCATGGTGACGATCTGGTCGGCGATCAGCTGGAAAGAGTTCGCGATCAGGTCGAGCTGGCCGCGCGCCACCTCCAGGTAGCGGTGGATCTCGGTGATCTTCTCGATCCGCTTGTTGAGGATCGCTAAGTTCTTCCTGGCGATGCTGGTCGGCTGGTCGTCCTGCGGGGCGGCGGTCTTGGCGGCATTGGCGGCACTGGCCGCACCGGCGGGTTGGGCCGCACCCGCGGCTCCGGCGCCCAGGGACTGCTCAATTCGCCGCTTGTCGGCCGCCAGCCGGCGCTCGTCGACCGAGCCCAGGTACTGCTCGTAGCGGGCGCAGGTGATCGAGAGGTCGACGAAGGCGGCCACCAGGCGGTCGGTCTTGTCGAGCTCGCCGCGCAGCATCTCGCCGGCGAAGGAGGGGTTCTGCGCCGCCAGACGGCGGATCTCCGCCTGGCCGGCGACGAGCTCCATCACCCGCTGGCGCGCCTCGGGAGAGAGGTAGGCCAGACGGGCGTTCCTCGCCCGCTCCTCCGCCTCCCGCTGCAGCTTGTCGACCTGGGGGTCCCAGAAGGCGCGGCGCAGGAGGCTCGACTCCGGGGCGTGGAGCATCCACAGCCCTTCCAGGCCGAGGGTCGCCAGGGCGAGGAGCGGGTTGAGGGTCAGGACCGAGGCGGCGATCCCGCCGGTCAGGAGCGACAGGTTGTAGGGATTGGCGAAGGCGAGCTTCCAGTAGGGGCGCTTCTCGGCTCCGACCGTCTTCGCCCACTGGACCGTCGTCGCCGCCGTCGTCAGCAGGTCGGTCTCCGGGGTGATCGCCTTCGTCGGCAGAACCGGCTTCGGCGGCGTCGCCGGAGTCGTGGACCGCGAGCTCTGCTGGACGGGCGGTCGCGGT
>JAXDLD010000312.1:0-6840 GCA_034666805.1 Acidobacteriota bacterium | reverse complement strand
CAGCTGCACCCAGCCGACCGTCGTCCGCGAGGCGCAGCGGGCGCTCGCCGACGGCCAGCCCCGGCTCGTCGCCCTCGCCCCCGATCCCGAGGCGGAGCGGCGGCCCGGGATATCGGTCTTCCCCATGACCTGCCACAGCGGAGGGACCGTGGAAATCTACCTGGAGCCTGTCCTGCCCGGACCGCGCCTCGTCGTCTTCGGCGTCTCTCCCACTGCCCGCGCCTTGGTCCAACTCGGCAAGGCGATGGGCTACTCGGTCGCGGTCATTGATCCAGACGCCGAACCGGGTCTCTTCTCCGGCGCCGATCAGGTCCTGACCGATCCCGGCGCGCTCGCCGGGTCGTCCGGCGCTTCGCGTTTCGTCGCCGTGGCGACCATGGGGGAGCGCGACGAGGAGGCGATCCGGGCGGCGCTCGCTCTCGCGCCCTCCTACCTGGGGGTGGTGGCGAGCCGGAAGCGCTTCGCCCAGCTCCGGGAGACCCTGGAGGCGACCGGGGTGGCCGCCGCGGCGCTCGACGCCATCCACAGCCCGGCGGGATTGAAGATCGGCGCCCAGAGCCCGGAGGAGATCGCCCTCTCCGTCCTCGCTCAGATCGTCGAGCGGCGGCATGCGGAGGAGAAGGAGAAGGGTGAGGAGGCGGCTCCGCTCGTCCCGCTCCCCGCGACCGACGCCCTCGACCCGGTCTGCGGCATGGCGGTCACGATCGCCACCGCCCGCCACAGGGCCGAGCACGCCGGCCAGACCTACTACTTCTGCGGCGGCGGCTGCCGCGAGCGTTTCCTCGCCAATCCGGAGCGCTACCTGCCGGAGACCGCCGCTTGAGGCCAGAGATCGCCGCCCTCTCGGCCGACATGGAGCGGCTGGGCTACATCGCCGATCCGGCGATCGCCACCGCCCTCTTCCTCGCCCGGGAGATGCGGCGGCCGCTCCTGATCGAGGGCGACGCCGGGGTGGGGAAGACCGAGATCGCCAAGGTGCTGGCACGGTTGGAGGAGACCGAGCTGATCCGCCTCCAGTGCTACGAGGGGCTGGATGTCTCGACCGCGCTCTACGAGTGGAACTACCAGCGCCAGATGCTCCGCCTGCGGATCGCCGCGGACGAGGGGAAGGGAGCGGACGAGATCGAGGACCTGATCTTCGGCCGCTCCTACCTCCTGGAGCGGCCCCTGCTCCGCGCCATCACCCGGCGGGAGGGGCCGGCGGTCCTCCTGATCGACGAGGTGGACCGCGCCGACGACGGCTTCGAGGCCTTCCTCCTGGAGGTGCTCTCCGATTTCCAGGTGACGATCCCCGAGCTGGGCACTCTCCGCGCCGAGCACGTCCCCTACGTGGTGCTCACCTCGAACCGCAGCCGGGAGATCGGCGACGCCCTCCGCCGGCGCTGCCTCTACCTCTATATCGAGCACCCGACGTTGGAGAAGGAGGTCCGCATCCTCCATGCCCGGGTGCCGGGAGCGAGCGTCCGGCTCGCCGAGGAGATCGGCCGCTTCATGCAGGCCTTGAGGCGGCGGCGGTTGAGCAAAGCGCCGGGGGTGGCCGAGACGCTCGACTGGGCCCAGGCGCTCCTCCACCTGCACAGCGACCACCTCGACCGCGAGACGGTCGCCGAAACCTTGGGCTGCATCCTGAAGGACCAGCACGACCTGCGCGAGCTGGCTGGCAGTGAGCTCGATGCCGTCCTGGTGGAGGCGATCGGGTGACTCCCGGCCTGGTCCCTCACCTCGCCCGCTTCGGGCGCGCCCTGCGGGAGCGCGGCGTGGGGGTCTCCTTGAGCGACGAGGCGGACGGCCTGACCGCGCTCACCCTGGTCGACCTCGGCGACCGCGACGAGGTCCGCCGGGCGCTCCGGGTCGCGCTCAAGATCCGGCCGCGCGACGTCGCGGCCTTCGAGGAGGTTTTCGCTCGGCTTTGGAGAGCAGGGCGCGCGGGCGAGGAGCCGGCGCCTGCCGTATCGGCCAACCCGCCTCTCCAGGCGCCCCGCCTGCCGGGGGCGCCCCGATCTCCCGCCCCGGGCCGGCCGCCCGAAAGCGAGAGGGCGGTGGAGGTGACCTTTCCGGAGGGGGAGGAGCCGGGGTACAGCCCGGAGGCGGTGCTCCGCAGGAAGCCTTTCGAGGAGTACTCCGCGGCCGACCTCCTGGCGATGGAGCGCCTCCTCGCCCGCCTGGCTCTCCGGCTCGCCACCCGGCGCAGCCGGCGGCGGGTGCCGGCGCGGGGCCGGGGCGAGGTCGACCTCCGGCGGAGCTTCCGCCGCGCCCTCGCCCATGGCGGCGAATTCCTCTCGCTCGCCCGCCGGGCGCGGCCGATCGAGGAGCCTCGCCTCGTGGTGCTCTGCGACACCAGCGGTTCCATGGACCCCCACGCCCGCTTCCTCTTAGGCTTCGTCCTGGCGCTCCGCCGGGTGGCCCGCTCCACCGAAGTTTTCGCCTTCAACACCTCGCTCGTGCGGCTCACCCCCTTTCTCCGGCCGGGCCGGATCGACCTCGTGCTGGAGCGCTTGGCCGCCTTTGTCCCCGACTGGTCGGGGGGGACCCGGATCGGGGAATGCCTGGCCGACTTCGTGGCGTACGACCTCGATTCGACGGTGAACGGGCGGACCGTAGTGCTCATCCTTTCGGACGGCCTGGATCGCGGCGACGTGGCGCCGCTCGCCGGGGCGATGCGGGCCATCCGGGGCCGGGCCCGGCGGGTCTTCTGGTTGAACCCCCTGGCCGGGGACGCGCGCTACGAGCCCACCGCCCGCGCCATGGCCGCGGCGCTCCCCTACGTCGACCGGCTCCTGCCGGCCCACAACCTGGAGTCGCTAGAGCGGCTCCTCCCCCTGCTGGCGGCCTGAAGGAGAGAGAAAGACATCATGGGAATGGAGATCACCAAGAGTTTCGTCGTCAACGCCCCCGCCGATTCGGTGTGGGCCTTTCTGATCGATCCCTACCGGGTGGCGCGCTGCCTGCCGGGGGCCGCCCTGACGGAGAAGATCGACGACTCAACCTACGCCGGGACGATCACGGTCAAGGTGGGGCCGGTGACCGCGAGCTACCGCGGCAAGCTGCACTTCGATCGCCTGGACCCGCAAGCGCGGGAGGCGGATCTCTCGGCCTCGGGGCAGGAGACCAAGGGCAAGGGGGGCGCCGACATGCGGATGAAGAGCCGCGTCGCGGAGCGCGGCCCCAGAGAGACCGAGGTCACCGTCGTCTCCGACGTCAACGTCGTCGGCGTCCTCGCGCAGTTCGGCCGCGGGATGATCCAGGACGTCAGCGATCAGCTCTTCCAGAAGTTCTCCCAGGCCATGCGCCGGGAGCTCGAAACGCCGGCAACTCCGGAGGCTGCCGCCGCGGGATCGGAGCCCGCGCCTGCACCTGCAACGGCGGCGATGCCACCCAAGCCGCTCCCGCCGCCATCTGCCGCCGCCTCCGAGGAGGCTCTGGACTTGGGCGCGATCGGCGCCCAGGCGGCGGGCCGGGCGGCGCTCCGCATGGTGAGCCAGCCGGCCTTCTGGGTCGGCGCCGCCGTCTCTTTCGTCCTCGTCTACTTGCTGAAGCGCCGCTAGCCTTCCTAAGCTGGCGGAAAGGAGCTGATCGATCGATGATCCCCGCACCGTTCGACTACCACGCACCCCAGACCCTGGAGGAGGCCTTCGCGCTCCTCACGAGCCACGGCGCCGAGAGCGGCGACGCCAAGGTCCTCTCCGGCGGCCAGAGCCTCCTGCCGCTCCTCAAACTCCGGCTGGGCGCCACCGGCCACCTGGTGGACATCGGCCGCATCCCCGGCCTCGAATACATCAAGGAGGAGGGCGGCTTCCTGTTGATCGGCGGCCGGACCCGGGAGTCGGCGCTCGAGCACTCGGACCTCGTCCGCGCGAAATACCCGATCCTCGCCGACACCGCTGAAGTGATCGCCGACCCCCTGGTGCGGAATCTCGCGACCGTCGGCGGCAACCTGGCGCACGGCGATCCGGCGAACGATCATCCGGCCACCATGCTCGCTCTCTCCGCGGAGGTCGTGGCGACGTCTCCCCGCGGGACGCGCACGATCGTCATCGACGACTTCTTCCTCGGCCTCTTCCAGACCGCGCTCGCGGCGGATGAGATCCTGACCGAGATCCGCATCCCTGAGCCGCCAGCGTCCCCTCTGAGAAGCGGGGGAGCCTATGTGAAGCTCGAACGCAAGGTGGGGGACTTCGCCACCGCGGCGGCCGCGGTCCAGCTCACCCTCGGGGCGGGCGGCGCGATCGAGCGGGTGGGGATCGGCCTCACCAACGCCGGGCCGATGCCGATCCGCGCGTCGGAGGCCGAGCGCTCCCTCACCGGCCAGATGCCCACCGAGGAGCGGATCGCCGAGGCGGCCCGGCTGGCGGCGGCGGCCACCTCGCCCGGCGCCGACCGGCGGGGCCAGATCGAATACAAGCGGCAGATGGCGCGCGTCTTGACCATGCGCGCCCTCAAGAAGGCTCTCGCCAGGGCGGAGGTGCACTAGCCATGTCGCAACACGAGATCCAAGTGAAGGTCAATGGCAGCGAGCACAAGGCGACGGTCGAATCGCGCCTCCTTCTGGTCCACCTCTTGCGCGAAAACCTGGCCCTGACCGGCACCCACATCGGCTGCGACACCACCCACTGCGGCGCCTGCACGGTGCTGCTCGACGGCCAGCCGGTCAAGTCGTGCACCGTCCTCGCCGTCCAGGCCGACGGCCGCGAGGTGATGACCGTCGAGGGGCTGGAGCAGAACGGCCAGCTCCATCCCATTCAAAATGGTTTCTGGCAGGAGCACGGCCTCCAGTGCGGCTTCTGCACGCCGGGCATGCTGATGACCGGCTATGCCCTCCTGGAGCAGAGCTCCGATCCCAGCGAGGCCGAGATCCGCCGGGCGATCTCCGGCAACCTCTGCCGCTGCACCGGCTACGTCAACATCATCAAATCCGTCCAGCACGCGGCCGCGAAGCTGCGTTCCGACGCCGCGACTCCGGCGTCGACATAAGGAGAAGTATGGAACCCCGAACGACAGCCGCGGTCTGCGGCATGGGCCACTCGATGAAACGCAAGGAGGACCCGCGCTTCATCCGCGGCAAGGGCAACTACGTCGACGACGTCAAGCTCCCCGGAATGCTCCACATGGACATCGTGCGGAGCCCCTTCGCGCACGCCAAGATCAAGGCCATCCACACCGAGAAGGCGCTCGCCATTCCCGGGGTCCTGGCGGTGATCACCGGCGAGACTTTGAAAGGGTACAACCTACACTGGATGCCGACTCTCATGTCGGACACCCAGATGGTCTTACCCGTAGAAAAAGTGATGTATCAGGCGCAGGAGGTGGCGGCGGTGATCGCCACCGACCGCTACATCGCGGCGGACGGGGTCGAGGCGGTGGAGGTCGAATACGAGCCGCTACCGGTGGTGGTCGACCCCAAAAAAGCGCTCGAACCGGGGGCGACGGTGCTCCGCACCGACAAGGAAGGGAAGAAAGACAACCATATCTGGCACTGGGAGGCCGGCGATCGCGCGGCGACCGAGAAGGCTTTCGCCGAGGCGGACGTGGTGGTCCAGCAGGAGATGTACATCCCGCGCATCCATGTCGCCTCGATCGAGACCTGCGGCTGCGTCGCCGACTTCGATCGGGTCATGGGCCAGCTCACGGTCTACATGACGACCCAGGCCCCGCACGCCATCCGCACCGTCTTTGCCTTGGTCGCCGGGCACGTCGGCCTTTCGGAAGAGAGGATCCGCATCATCTCGCCGGACATCGGCGGCGGCTTCGGGGGCAAGGTGCCGGTCTACCCGGGCTATGTGATCGCGGTCGCCGCCTCGGTCGTCATCGGCAAGCCGGTCAAATGGGTGGAGGACCGGATGGAGAACCTCCAGGCCGACTCCTTCGCCCGCGATTACCACATGAACGCCGAGCTTGCCGCCAAGAAGGACGGCACGATGACGGCGCTCCGGATCACGACCTTGGCCGATCACGGCTATGCCGACGCCGCCGCCAACCCGTCGAAGTTCCCGGCCGGCCTGTTCTCGATCTGCACCGGCTCCTACGACATCAAGACCGCCTTCACCGAGATGGACGCCGCCTACACCAACAAGCCGCCGGGCGGCGTCGCCTACCGCTGCTCGTTCCGGGTCACCGAGGCGGTGCACGCGATCGAAAGGGTTACCGACGTCCTGGCGCAGGAGCTCCACATGGACCCCGCGGAGCTGCGTTTCAAGAACTTCATTCAGCCGGACAAATTCCCCTACAAGTCGGCCCTCGGCTGGGAGTTCGACAGCGGCAACTACCCGGCGGCGCTCAAGAAAGCGATGGACAACATCGGTTACGCTGAGCTTCGGAAGGAGCAGGCGGAGAAGAGGGAGCGCGGTGAGCTGATGGGGATCGGTATCTGTTCCTTCACCGAGATCGTGGGCGCCGGGCCTTCGAAAGATTTCGACATCCTGGGGATCAAGATGTTCGACTCGGCGGAGATCCGCATTCACCCCACGGGCAAAGCGATCGCCCGCTTCGGCACCAAGTCGCAGGGGCAGGGGCACGAGACGACCTACGCCCAGATCGTCGCCGAGGAGCTCGGCATCCCGGCGGCGCATATCCAGGTGGAAGAAGGGGATACCGACACCGCGCCCTACGGTCTCGGCACCTACGCCAGCCGCTCGACCCCGACCTCCGGCGCCGCCGCCGCGGTGGCGGCGCGGAAGATCCGCGCCAAGGCGAAGAAGATCGCCGCCTATCTCCTGGAGGCCGCCGAGGAGGACCTGGAGTGGGAGCCCGGCAAGTTCTTCGTCAAGGGCGCGCCGCAGAAATCGAAGACCATCCAGGAGATCGCCTTCGCCGCCTACACCAACCATCCGCCGGGGATGGAGG
>JAXDLD010000311.1:0-14297 GCA_034666805.1 Acidobacteriota bacterium | reverse complement strand
TCCCCTCTACGCCGCCTTCTTCCCCGCCTTCCTCCTCGTGCTCTTCCACGGCGCCCGGCGCTGGGCCGGCCGGCGGGCGGCGGGCTGGGCGGTGCTCGCGGCCGGCGCCGTCCCGTTCCTAGCGGCGGGCGAGGGGGGAGCGGCCGGTGGCTACAGCGATGTCGCCCTGAGCTGCTTTTACGGCGCCGCCTTGGTCCTCCTGCTGCGCGCCCGGCCGCGCCTGGGGGACGGGATCACGGCGGGGCTCCTCCTCGCCGCTGCCGCGCTGTCGAAAAAGGAGGGGGCGATCCTCGCCGGCTTCGCGATCGCCGCCGCCCTCTGGTCCACCCTCCGCGGGCTCCGGCTCCGCCGGCCGGTCCGATTTCCCTTGCAGCGCCTGCGACCGTTCGTCCCCGTCGCCGTCGCCGCCGTTTTCGCCCTCGCCGCGCTTCTCCTCTTCTTCTCCTGGCGTGCTCCCATCCCCAACCGCTTCGACGAGGGCTACGAGAAGTTCGGCACCGCCGCCCTCTGGCCGGCGGCGATCACCCGCCTCCCCATCCTCCTGCCGCCGGTCTTCTCCTCTTTCTTCAACTGGAGTCACTGGACGACCTTCTGGTGGGCCGCCCCGGTCGTCCTCGTCGCCGGTCGCCGCGGCTTCCGTCGCCGGGTCGCGCCGCCCCTGACCCTCGCCTGGCTGGCCCCCCTGATCATCGCCTGGGGCGCCTATACGGTTCACACCAGCCCCCTCTACATGGTGACGGTGACCTGGGACCGGATGCTGATCCAGGGGGGGATCCCGTTCTTCCTGCTCCTCGCCATGGCGCTCCGCCGGATCACGGCGGACGCCCGGGCGGGTTAGGGAAACCGCGCGTCGACCAGGCGGTCGAGGCGGCTCAAGGCGTCGTCCAGGCGATGGACGACCGCCTGGCCGGGAGCGGGCTGGCGCCCGGTCGTCCTGACGGCCTTCCTTCTCTGGCGTCCGCCGGTGGCGCCCGGTGCTCCGACACTCTGCCAGAGATCGCGCGCGCTGTCCGCGAGCACCTCGCGGCAGAGGGTGAGGCCGTGGCGGGCGAGCACCGGGGCGAGCTCGTCGAAGCGCGCGAGCAGGGTGGCGCGGGTGGCCTGGTAGGCGTGCTCGCAGACCCGGATGCGCTCGTCGAAGCCGAAGATGTTGGTGAAGAACATCGTGTAGTCGTGGCGCTCGGGCTCCAAGAGCACCACGTCGGCGCCGCGGAAGCGGGTCTCGTAGGCCGCCATCCCGACCTCGAGCCGGGAGTGGACGAGGGTACGGAAGGTCTGGGTCAGGACCGTCGGCAGGCCGAGGTCGAGGAGCTTCCCGCGCGGCAGCACCCCCTGGTCGACGGCGCGCGCCGTGTCGACCGGGACGATGGGGTTGATGCAGAGGACGAGCTCCGCCCCCCTCTCCAGGGCGACCGAGGCGTGGAGGGTCTTCAAGAGGATGCCGTCGACGTAGTGGCGCCCCGCGATCTCGACCGGCGGATAGAGGCCGGGGAGGGCCGCGCTCGCCTGGACGGCCCGCGAGATGGGGACATGGTCGAGGCCGGGCTCGCCGAAGCGGGCGGCGAGGCCGGAATCGAGGTCCGTCGCCACCACCAGGAGCGGCCGCTTGAGGAGCCGGAAGTCGTCGCTGCGCCCCGGGCGGGTGAACACCTCTTCCAGGTACAGACGGATCGGCTCGTTGTCGAAGAAGCCGACCGGCAGGGCCCGCGACAGGCGGGTGAGCGACTCCAGAAGAGTGGAGGAGCCGAGGCGGGAGACATAGTTCCAGAGAGCGCCGCCGAGGAGACCGGGGAGGGCGAGAGCGCCGTTCCGCAGGGCCTGGAAGGCGGGCTGGAGGAAAGTGTCGGCGAGGAAGGGCGGCTCGCCCGGCTCGGCCCCGGCCAGGATGCGGCACATCTGGGCCGGGGTGATGCCGTTGGCCAGGCAGGCCGCGAGCACGGCCCCCGAGCTCACGCCGACATAGACGGCGAGGTCGTTGAGCTGGCCGCCGCCCAGCGCTTCGTCGAGGGCGTAGAGGGCGCCGACCTCGTAGACCGCGCCCTCGGGCGCGCCCCCGGCGAGCGCCAGGCCGATCCGTTCCGGCCGGCCGGCGCGCGCCGGGTGAGGTAGCTCCGGGGAGCTCTCCACCCGCGCTCAGGCCTCGGAGAGGGGATCGCCCGCCGGGGTGACGATCACCGGCGTCGGCGTTGCCGATCCTGCCGATACCACCGGCCCAGCCGCCGCCGACACCGTCGATGCCGCCGGGGTCACCCGGGGCTTCAGCTGCTCGACCTTGGCGTTCAGCTCCTCGATCTTCTGGGTCAGGTTGCGGATCTCGTCCCGGGTCGGAACGCCGAGGCGATGGAGGGCCGTGGTCAGGGTCTCGTCGACCTTGTCGCCCAGGCCCGACCAGGCGGTCTCGGTCTGGCTCTTGACGTTCTCGTACGTGCTCTTGGCCTGCTCCTTGACGTCGGCGGCGGCGTCCTTGCCGCGCGTTTCGACGTCCTTGCCGCGCTCGACGAGGCGGCTGAAGACCTTCGAGCCCTCGGCCTCGGCGGTCGCCAGGGCGCCCAGGCCGGCGAGCCAGATCCGGTGCGCCGACTCCATCAGATCGTCCTGCAGCTTCTTGTCCCGACTTCCGGTACCGCTCGTGTTGTCGTCCATGTGGTTGCCTCTTCCTTCTTCGCGTCTTCGCGATCCGCGGTTTCTTTAAGCGATCTCGTCGATCTTCCGTGACAGCGCCTCAAGGTGGGTGGTCAAGGCGTCCCATTCCGCGCGGGTCGGAACGTCCGCCCGCCGGAGCACCCGCTGGAGGTCCTCGCGCACCTGGCCGCGCACCCGCTCCCGCATCTCGCGGATCTTGCCGGCGGCCCGGTCGCCGATCTCCTGGGCCACCTGCTTCTGGCGGTGCGACATGGGCCGGCCGCGCTCGACCAGGCGGTCGAAGAGCCCGCGGCTCTCCTGGTCGAGGTCGACAATCGTGCCGAGCGCTCCCAGGCCGGCCAGCCAGAGCTTGCGGCCCCGGATACGGACCTCGTTCAGCCGGTCGGCGGCGCCATAGGCAGGGGTCGGGGTCTCTTCTATCGCCTGATGCATGGCGATCACTCCTTGTCCTTTAAAAATTCGGACGGGATCTCCACCAGCCGGTGCGGGCCGGCAGGCTCGAGCCGGACGGGCTCGGGAGCGGGAGACGACGTCTCCAGCTCGGAGAGCGAGGCCTCGAGCTGCTCCAAACGGGCGCGCAGGCCGGACATCTCCTCGCGTGCCCGGCGCACCGGAGCGAGGCGGTCGAGCGACACCTGCACCAGGCGGTCGACCCCCTGTTGGAGCTGCTCCTTGCCGCTGCTGACCGCCCGCTCCCCCATCCGCACCAGCTCGTGCAGCAGCTCGCTGGGGAGGAACGCGGTCCCCTTGCGGCCTTCGTCGAGGATGATCTGGGTGAGGGTCTGGGAGGTGACGTCGGCCCCGGTGGCGTTGTCGACCACCTTGACCTCCTGGCCCCCCCGCACCCAACCCGCGATCTCTTCCAGCGAAACGTACCGGCTCTCCTCGGTGTCGTAGAGCTTGCGGCTCTCGTATCGCTTGATGAGTCGGATCATGGAGTCTCTCCGGGTTTAAAGCCGAGCCGCGAGGTGCGTCCTCCGCCGGGCCAGGATGAATTTACCGCAGTGCGGCAAGAGAGTCAAGCACTTTCTGCCGCGATGCGGCAAGGGCGGCTCACGAAGAGAAAGGGAAGGGGGTGGCTCAGCGAAAGGCGAGCCGGAAACGGCGCTCGTCGACCGGCTCCGACACTCCCTGGCGACCGGAGAGACGGAGGAGGTACTCCCCGGGGGAGAGGGAGCCGCGCGGGACTTCGAGAAGGAAGGGGCTGGAAGGGGATTTCGGCCGCCAGGGAGAGGACCACAGCGGTTTGTCCCCGGGTCCCAGCAGCTCGACCTGGTATGCCGGCGAACCCCACCGCCCCTCGGGGCTCGCCGCCAGGATGAAGCCTCCCTCAGAGGCGGGGTTGCCGATTTTCTGGGCTGAGTCCTCGCCGCCGCGGACCGTCGGAGCCAGCTCCCACTGGGGCAGGCCGGACGGCGGCTGCTCGACGATCCGCAGCGGCCGGGCGGGGCGCAAGAGGAAGAACCCCAGGCAGGCCACCACGAGGAGCGCGGCCGCGGCGAGGAGATAGCGCGGCGCGGTCCAACGGAAGCGCCTGGACCGGCCGCCCTCGAACCAGCCCTCCGTCGCCAGGCGGCGCCGGACCGACTCCCAGGCCGAGTCCATGCCGGCGGGGGCGGCCTCCGGGCCGGTCTCCGGGAGACGGGCGAAGCCGTCCAAGGCCAGGATGAGATCCGGACAGTCGCGGCAGAGGAGGAGGTGCTGCTGGAGGGCCTGGTGAGGCTCCTCCGGCAGCTCGCCCGCGTGATAGGCGATGATCTCCTCGACCGTGGGATGGGCGTCCGGATCCTGTCCCTTCCGCGCCGCCTCGGCCAGCCGGCGAAGCGCGCGGACCACGAGATCTCGATCGTCGGTCATTCGCTCACTCCTCCCCCTCCGGGCCCAGATCGAGCGCGAGCTTCTCTTTCAGCCGCTCCCTTGCCTGATGCAGGTGCGCCTTGACGGTCTCGATCGAGATCCTCATCAGGACGGCGATCTCGCGGTACTTGTAGCCATGGTCATAGCGCAATCCGAAGCAGGTCCGCATCTGCTCGGGCAGGGCCGCGACCAGAGCCTCGACCTTCGCCAGGCGCTCCCGATCGATCAGCCCATCCAGTTGGCGCGGAGGGAGGACCGAGCCCTCTCCCAGGCGCCCGGGATCGTTCTCCAAAACAGACTCCAGGGATTCTTCTCGCTTCTTTCCACGTTTTTGGGCGCTCCGGCCGCGCAGGAAGTTGGCGTAGGCGTGATTGGCGATCTGAAGCAGCCATGTCTCGAATTTCGCTTCGGAGCGGAAGGCTCCGATACTCCTAAAGACACCGAGGAGCGACTCCTGGGTGAGGTCCTCGCTATCCTGCGGCGACCAGCCCAACTGCCGGAAACGGGAAAAGAGCCGGGGATACGAGATCCGGAAGAGGCGGGCGGCGTTCTCCTCGCGCCCCTCCCCCGTCCGGATCGCCGCGAGCAGTCGGCGGATCTCCTCTTCGTCCCAGGCCATAGCCGCAGATCCTATGCCGGATCGACGGGGGCGCCGAAAACGTCCTGTCCGAGGCTCGCGAAGCGGAGGCGGAAATCCTTCTCCATCTCGGCCTTCCGCTCCGGCGGCAGGAAGGACTGGCGCAGCGCGGCGAGCGAGAGGCCGGCGAGCTCGGCGGGGCCGTAGCCGAAGGTCTCGTGGAGGCGGAGGTACTCGCGGGTCAGGTTGGTGCCGAAGAAGGCCGGGTCGTCGGTGTTGACCGAGAGCGGCACGCCGGCCTGGCGGAGGCGGTCGAAGGGGTGGGCCGCGAGCGCGGGGTAGACCCCGAGGGCGACGTTCGATCCCGGGCAGACCTCGAGCGGCAGCCGCCGCCGCGCCAGCTCGGCCACCAGTCCAGGGTCCTCGATCGCCCGCACCCCGTGACCGATCCGCTCCGGGTGGCAGGTGTCGAGCACCGAGCGGATCGACTCCGGCCCGGCGTGCTCGCCGGCGTGCGCCACCCGGTTGAGCCCCGCCACCTCCGCCGCCTGAAAGTGCCGGAGGAAGGGCTCGTTGCCGAAGCGCGCCTCGCTGCCGGAGAGCCCGAGGGCCACCACCCCGCTCTCCCGCCCGGCGAGAGCCCATTCCAGAGTGATGTCCGCCAGGGCCGGGCCGACGTTCCGCACGATGTCGGGGATGAGCCGCATCACCACCCCGTAGCGGCGCTCCCCCTCCGCGATGGCGGCGGCGAGGGCCTGCCGGATCGCCTCCCCGTCCCGCCCGGAGGCGACATGGGTGCCGATCGTGAAGTGCACCTCGCAGTAGGCCACCTTCTGGTAGGCCTGCTCGGCGAGGAAGTCGAGGACCAGGAGCTCGAAGTCCTCCGGGTTCTTGAGCGCCGAAGAGCAGGTGAGATAGATCTTCACGAACTGCTCGAAGTCGCGGAAGCGGAACCAGCGCTTCAAGCCCGCTTCGTCCCGGGCCGGGAGATCGATGCCGTTCCGCCGCGCCAGCTCCAAGAGGACGGCGGGGCGCATGGCCCCCTCCAGGTGGACGTGCAGCTCCACCTTCGGCATGCGGAGGACGAAGCGCTCGAGACTCATGGGATGCGGTCTCCTAGCGGCGCTTGGCTCTCTTCGGGTTCCGGAGGAGGGTGCTCTCCCTCTTTATGGAGAATTCGACGCAGGTTCAAGAGCCCTTCCCGGTTCAAGTGCAGCGCTTCTACCGTCGCCCGACCCGTCGCGGTACGTCCAACGACGCGTAGGAAGTCGCTGCTCCAGGCAAAATGATCACTCCAGCTCTGCTGCCTGGGGTGGTAGAGCGGCACCAGCTTACCTGTTTCCGGATCCCAGGCTTGCGTCCTCGTGTACTTGTGATTGTTGCAGGCCTGGCAGGCCAATGCCAGGTTTTCCAGATCGTCCTCTCCACCCAGGGATCGCGGCAGGATGTGTTCCACTGAAAATGCCTCTTCCGAAGCGAAGTGCACCTGGCAGCGGCAATACTCGCAGACACCGCGAGCGCGGCTGGCGATCAGTGACCTGCGCCTGCGCTTGCCGTATCGTTCGGGCATTCTAAGGTCGTCGAATGCCCAACTCGTTCACTAGAGATTCAAAAGACACTCGGCGGAGCCTCGCCAACTCGGCCACGCTCTCGAGCCTTTTTGCATCCAACTTCTCGACCCAGTCCGTCAGCTGGAGCAACTCCGCGTACTCTTCGGCCGTCAGTGATTCGGTACCGCGCTTGGTGATGAGCGACCGGTATCTTGTGGCAGCCTTGCGCGGCAGACTGCGGCCGATCTCCTCCAACAGCTCTCTCTCGCGAAAGGTCCGCCAATAAGTGTGGACCTGCTCGTCAGAGATCTCTTCCGTGACCGGGTCGTAGATGCCCGAAAAGGGCAGGACAAGACTCACGCACTCCCGGCAGGAGAGGAGGTGGTCCCTCACCTCCTGGTCCTCTCGCGGGGACAGCTCGTCCCTTTCATAAGCCGCCAGGAGCTCGGGTGAAGGATGTCGGCCCGGCTGTCCTTGGAACTCGACATCCGCTGCGAGCGGCTCGGCCGGGTCGGTAACCTCATTCCGTTTCACGCTTCCCGTCCTTCGTCGTTGGAACCCGACGCGAGGTTCAGCCGTTCCCGGGCGACCCTGAGATGCGACTTGACCGTTTCGACCTTGATCTTCATCAGCACCGCGATCTCTTGATACTCGTAACCATTCCGGTAGCGCAAGAGAAAAACCTGTCGTGTCATGGGCGGCAGCGCATCGACGGAAGCCCACAACCCGGCATCGCGATGCTGCCACAAGCCCTGAACGCTCTCCCGAGACCTCTCCGCGACCTCGTACCGGGCGCTTCCCTTCCGCGTCACGCTCAGATAGACGTCATGCGCGACAGTCATCAACCAGATCTTGAACGAGCTCTCGCGGTGGAAGGCAGCAAGCCCATGGTGAACCTTCAAGAAGACCTGCTCTGTGAGGTCGCGACAAATCTGTGGAGAAAAGCCGAGGCGCGCGAAATAAGAGTAGATCGGCCGGAAAGAGAGCTCAAAGAGACGTTCGACGTTCTCCTCGACTTCGATCCCGCTCTGGATCTTCTCGATCAACCCCAGGTTGATCTCGTCTTCCTTGGAGTCCCAATGCAGCATGGCTGGTCTACCGTGCGACCTCCGTCGGGCGGAGGCGCTGGCGGAGCCGCTCCAAGACCGGCCCGGGGACCAGGCCGGTGAGGTCGCCGCCCAGGGCGTAGACCTCCTTGACGAGCCGGCTCGACAGGTAGCTGTAGTCCTCCTTGGGCATCATGAAGACCGTCTCCACCCGCGGGTTCAGGCGCCGGTTCATGAGCGCCATCTGAAACTCGTACTCGAAGTCCGAGACCGCGCGGAGGCCCCGCACCACCGCCCGCGCGTCCACCCGCTCCATGAAGTCGACCAAGAGGCCGGAGAAGCTCTCCACCCGGCAGGTCGCCCGCCCGGCCACCATCTCACGGATGATCTCCACCCGCTCCTCGACGCTGAAGAGGGGGCGCTTCTCCTCGTTGCGCAGCACGGCCACCAGGACCTCGTCGAAGATCTTGCCGCACCTCTCGATGATGTCGAGGTGGCCGTTGTGGATGGGGTCGAAGGAGCCGGGGTAGACGGCGATCCGCGTAGGCATGGGTCAGTGCCGGTTCGAGAGGTCGAAGGTCACCACATTGTACGCGGCGTCGGTCACCCGCAAAAGGAGGAGCCCCCCCTGGGTCGCCGGCTCCAGGAGCAGGGTCTCGGCCTTGCCGTCGAGGAGCCCGTCGGCCACCTTGACCGGCTTCCACTCCGAGGCGTCGACGCTCGCCACCGCCTCGCGGATGGGCGACAGCGCATCCTTCACCCGGACGTGGAGGACGTGGTCGTCCCCCACCTCGGCCTGGACCAAGACCGGCGGGGTCTGGTCGACGACCACCGGCTCGCTCACCTGCTCGGCGGTCTTCGCCTCCGCCGGATCGTTCGACTTGCGGTCGGAGGCGACGAGACGGAAACGGTAGATGCCGTCGGGGAGGACCGTGGCGTCGAAGTTGTAGTGATCCTCGTCTAAGTCCTCGACCACCTTCAGCCACTTCTCCGGCTCCGGCGAGCGCTCGGCGGGACGGAACCAGAGGGAGTAGACGAGCTTGTCCTCGTTGGGGTCGGAGACGGCCCAGCGGAGAGCCCGGTAGCCGCGCTTCCAGAGCGGCTTGACCCTCCCCCCGTCATCGGGGGTGGACTCCAGGGTGGTGAAGATCCCCTCCCGGTTGGGGTGCGCCGGCTCGAAGACCTGGCTCCCCGGGTTGAAGGCGGCCGGCACCAGGATCTGGCCGGGCTCCAGGACCGCGAGGGCGTCGACCCGCGGCGACAGGTTCTCCTGGCGATAGGAGAGCTCGGTGCTGTAGAGCCGGGGCGAGCCCCCCGGGCCGGAGCGCAGCTCGGCCCGCCACTGCACGTAGCGGCCGCGCGGCAGGTCGGCGATCGCGATCTCGTCGCCCTCCTTGGGCGCGGTCCAGGGCGACCAGGTCTTGTCCGGCTCGGAGCTCACCCCGCTCCGAAACGACACCCGGACCGAGCTCCCCTCCGGGGCGTCGCCGCGCCAGCGGAAGGAGCCGAAGCGGGCCACCTGGCCGGTGTCCAGGGCTGCGCTCGTGTAGGTGCCCTTCTCCTCCCGGCCGGCGGTGACCCGGTAGAGGGCGCCGCCATTGGTGGTGGCGAAGGCCGGGCCGGCCCCGCCGGGGAGGAGAGCGACGATCTGCCGCTCGTCGACGTCCTTTTCGAGCAGCATCTGGTTGTCCGCGTAGCGGTAGAGCTTGCCTTCGAGGCCCGTGCCCACCCACAGCGCTCCCCCCTGCCAGAGGAGCGAGTAGAGGGTGTCCTCGTTGAAGGTCCAGACCCGCTCGACCACCCCGGAGGGGGAGATGCGGAGGATCTCGCTCTTCGGTCCGCTGTCCTTGCGGCCGACGGCCGGCGCCGCCTCCCCGCCCTCCCCTTCGACGGTCACCGTCACCGTGGGCTCCCCGCCGCCGGAGCTGGCTCCGCCGCCCTTGCCCCCCTTCTTGCCGCCGGGCGCCGGGGCCGCCGCCGGCTTGGCGATCTCGGTCAGGCTGGCCTCGGAGGCGACGACCGCGGCGTAGCAGGTGCCGTCGGGAGCGATGGTGAGCGCCACCACCTCGGGCTCCTTGGCGTCGTAGAGGGTGCGCGCCTGGCCGTCCCTGCCGAGCCGGAGGATCAGCCCCTCGCCGGCGGTGCCGATCAGCACGTCGCCGTCCGGCAGGACGGCGAGCGAGCGCAGGTGGGTGTCGTCGCTGTCGTAGATCACCCTCCCCTGGCCCTTGCCGTCGACCCTAAAGAGCTTCCCCTGGGTACCGGTGGCGACCAGGAGTCCGCCGTCGCCGCCGCGCGCCAGGGCCCAGATGTAGGTCTCGCCCGGGTCGTAGTACATCTCACCTTTTCCTCCGGGCGGGATGCGGTAGACCTTGCCGTGCGGCGAGGTGCCGGCGAAGACCGTGCCGTCCTTGTCCACCCAGACCGCGAAGACCTCGGGCTCGGGGGCGGCGAAGAGCTCGCTCACCTTGCCCTTGCCGTCGATCGCCAGCACCTTGCCGGCGTTGCCCGTCCCCACCACGAAGCCGTCGCCATGGACCGCGGCCGAGAGGAGGAAGGGCTCGGCGACGGCGGCCAGCTTCTGGGCCCGCGGGGCGAGCTCGATCCGCCCCAGGGAGTCGAGGCTCACCCCGGAGAGGGTGCCGGCCGCGAAGGCGGCCGAGGTCTGGGTGCGGAAGATCCGCACCTGGGTGGCGCCGGCCGGCCCGGCCGCGAGCAAGAAAAGAGAGGTGCTGACGGCAGGGATCCAGCGTAGGCCGCCCCTCACTGCACCCCCTCCCCACTCTGGCGCGGGGCGACCGCCGGCACCGTAGGTTTCTGGGTGTCCGCGGGGCGGCCGGGCGGACCGCCGGCCGCCGTTTCGCGCCGGACCTCGAGCTCGACCCGCACCAGCCCCTCGACGGGCATGGGCATGGGCTCCCGCCGGGTCTGGGTGATGGCCAGGCGGAGCGGCAGGACCCCGGACGAGCCGGCCACCCCCCAGAGGGAGCGGACCGAGGCCGGCAGGTTGGGCATCGCCTCGCCGACGACCGAAAGACCGGCGCCCCCCGCGACCCCGAACACCACCACCTCGCGGTGGGAGTGGAAGGAGCGCAGGAGCGCCAGGGCCTGGTCGAAGGTGACCGGCTCGACCGGCTCGATCGACAGCCGCACCGCGTCGGCGCTCGCCCCGTCGGCGATGATCAGCGAGTACTTGCCGGGGGAGAGGTCTTCCGGCAAGTCGACCGACATCGCGTGGCGCACCGGTGTGCCGCGGTAGGGGAGGAGCTCGAGGTTGAGGTTCACCCGCTCGCCGGGGCGCACCTCGGTGCGGTCGGCGTGGGCGTCGACCAGGGCCGCCGCCCGCGGGTCCCGCGACTGCGCGATGTCGACGTCGACCGACTCGATCCGCACCCGTTCGAGCGGGTTCTGGACGATATAGGCGGCCAAGGCGAGCATGTGCGCGGCGCTCGCCGAGCCGGCGTTGTCGCCGTCGAAGGTCTGCTCGATGGTCAGGTCGCCATGGCCGGCGATCTTGAAGTGCGCCTTCAAGTCGATCCCCTGCGGCCCGGCGGTATAGCTCGCCGACTCCAGGCTCCCCAGGGTCGAGCTGCCCACGAGGAGGGGCATAATCTGGGGGAGGCTCGCGAGCCGCATGTGGAACTCGCGGGTCTGCAGGCCCTTGACCCGCACGGTCATGGGGATCATGGGGGCGTGCGCCCCGATCCGGCCGGCGATGCCGGCGCTCCGGTCCTGCTCGAAGGCGCCGACGACGTCGCCGACGTTGGCGATCTTGAACGAGGAGTACTGAGACGAGAGCACGGTAACGACGTCGGCGTTCGCCATCGGCACCCCGGTGGGCCCGAGGCCCAGGAAGGGGTGGCCGAAGGCGTAGACCTGGTTGCCGATCCGGTCGGTGACGGTGCCGGTCGCCGCCAGAGTCAGGTCGCCGTCGACGAGCACCGCGGCTACCGAGCCGCCGGGGATGATCCCCCCCTCCCCGGCACCCTCCTTCTCTCCATTCCCCCCGGCCCCTCCCGCCAACCCCGAGCGGCCGGCGGGCGAGACGACGCCCAGGGCCTCGCGGAGCATGCCCACCGAGCGCTCGCCGAAGCCGGCGGTCGACCACTGGATGCTGGGCACGGCCCCGCCCGCCATCTGCGGGTGGAGGGCCGCGAGCTGCCGCGCCAGGAGGTCCGTGGGAATGCGACCGGCGAGGAGGTCCGAGAGCCCCACCGGCGGCAGCGGGGGGGCCGGCACGATCGACTCCGCCCCGGAGCTCCCGAGCCGATGCATGGTCTCGATCGGGGTGATGCCGGCGATCGCCTCCTGCGAGAACGGCCAGCTGAACGCCACCGCCCCCGCCAGGCGGCCGTCGAAGAAGACCGGGCTGCCGCTCATGCCGGCGATGACGCCGCTCTTCTCCAGCCCCTTGCCGGTCAGGCGGGCCAAAATATAGCTGTTGTCGGGGCTGACGTTCCGCATCACCCCCACCACCTCGGCCTCGAAGCGCTCCGGCTGCCGGCCGGAGAAGACCGAGAGCCCGTAGCCGCGCTGGCCGGGATGCACCTCGCCGAGCGCGATCGTGGGCAGGGCCCCCGGCACGGCCGCCGGGCCGGGAACGCCGAGCGGCGGCGATTTGGGCGATTCCGGAGCGGCGGGAGCCTTGGGCGGAGCGGGCGGCGGCGGTGCCGGCGCGCTGGCGGCGAAGACGGGAAGGCCGGCCGCGAGCAGCAGGCCGGACAGGATGGCGGTCTTCGAGCGAGAGAGTCTCATAGGGGTTCCCCTACTTCCACGGAGCGGAAAGTGGCTCCGAGAGCGTTAAGCCTTAACAACAAAGAACGATCGCTGCCGATTTCTCCATCCGTTCTCAACCGAGACCCAGGAGCGCGGCCAGCCGCTCGCCGTCGAAGCTCCCCTCCCGCAGCACCCGCCAGCCGCCCGGCACCGGCTCGACCAGGGTCGAGGGCCTGCCGCCGGGCAGGCGGCCGCCGTCGACGATCACCGCGTCCTCCCCGGCAAGGAGCCCGGGGAGCTCCTCCGGGTCGACGATCGGTGGGTCTCCGCTCCGATTGGCGGAGGTCGCCGTCAGCGCCAGGCCGAGGGCGGCCAAAAGGCCGCGGAGCCGGGGGTGCCCGGGGATGCGGACGGCGAGCGATCCCGTCCCCGCCGCCGCCGGCAATGTCTCAGCGGTTTTAAGCAGCACGGAAAGCGGACCCGGCCAGACCTCGGAAAGCCGCTCCAGTATAGGGAGATCGGGATCGATCCCCAAACCCGCGAGCTGGTCTCGGCCGGCGAGGACGACCGGCAGGGGCTTGCCCGAGGCGCGCCCCTTCAGGCGATAAACGGCCGAAACACCTTTAGGGTTCCCGGGGTCGGCCCCCAGGCCGTAGCTCGATTCGGTGGGAATGGCGAGCAGGCCGCCGCGGTCGAGGCAGGCGCGGAGCGGCGCGACCGGCTCCCCCCAGTGCCAGACCGGTACTTGATCCGATGGGGACCTCATCGGCGGCCTCGGGCCCTGTCTGCGGCGCTGGCGATCAGCTCCTCGGCGTGCGAGAGCGAGAGCGCGGTGACCTCCTTGCCGGCCAGCATGCGGGCCACCTCCTCGATCCGCGCCGCGGGCGAGAGCGGCTCGACCTCCACCTGGGTGCGCCCCTCGCGCACCCGCTTGCTGACCTTGAAGTGGGCGTCGGCGTGACTGGCCACCTGGGGGAGGTGGGTGACCGCCAGGACCTGCCCGCCGCGGGCCAGGCGCTGCAGCTTCTTCCCCAGTGCCGCCGCCTCGGCGCCGCCCACCCCGGCGTCGACCTCGTCGAAGACCAGGGTGGCCGACTCCCCCTCTCCCCGGGCCGCGAGCTGGAGGGCGAGATAGATGCGCGACAGCTCGCCCCCCGAGGCGATCCGGGCGAGCGGCCGCGGCTCCTCGCCGGGGTTGGCGGCGAAGAGGAAGACCACCTGGTCGATCCCGGTGGGGCCGAAGTCGATCCGTTCGCCCGCGACCTCGAGCGGGCTCTCGGCCCGGCGCCGGCGTTCGAGGCCGACCGCGAGCCGCGCCTTGCCGAGCCCCAGTTCCTGGAGCTCCGAGCCGATCCGGCCGACCAGCGCCTCTCCCCAGGCGGCGCGGCCGGCGGAGAGCGCCAGGGCCGCCTCCCGGTAGCGGGCGAGCGACTCGGCCACCCGCGCCTCGAGCTCGCTCCGGTCCTCCCCGTCCCCGAGAAGCTCGTCCAGCTCGGCCGCCCGCTCCGCCCGCCGGGCCAGCACCTCGGCGGTGCCGGGGAGCAAGGCGGGGGAGGTGGCAATTGCCGCCGTAACGCCACCGTACTTGCGGCAGAGCCGCTCCACGATGGCGAGCCGCTCCTCCACCGCGTCCAGCCGGGCGGGGTCGGCCTCCAGGGCGTCGAGCCGCCGCGACAGCCCCTGGGCCACCTCGGCGGCGCGGATGCGGAGCTCCTCGATCTCCGCCCGCCACTCCGCCGCCAGCGGCTCCCAGGCCTCGACCTCCTCGAGGAGCGAGCGGCTCCGCGCCAGCCGGTCGACCGCCGCCCCCTCCTCCTCGGAGAGCAGGGCGAAGGCGGTGCCCAGGGCGTGGGTGATCGCCTCGGCATGCCGCAGGACTTCGCGCTCGGCGCGGAGCGCCGTCTCCTC
>JAXDLD010000310.1:0-10528 GCA_034666805.1 Acidobacteriota bacterium | reverse complement strand
GAAGCTCGTCGACAAGCCCGGTTTCGGCAAGGTCCTGGTCGGCCGCGGTGCGGTCAACCAGAAGGGTCCAGAGGCCGCGTTCCTGGCGGCTCTCCACGCGATCCACGGCGCCGGCCAGAAGTGTCCCGTCAACCTGGTCCTCGTCGCCGAGGGGGAGGAGGAGATCGGCTCCCCGCATTTCCGGCAGGTCGTGCGGCGGCCCGAGGTCGCCGCGGCTCTCAAGCGCTGCACGGGCGTCTTCATGCCGGCGGCGTCGCAGGACCCGGACGGCACCGTGACGGTGTCGTTAGGCGCCAAGGGGGTCGTCGAGCTGGAGCTGGTGGCGAGCGGCGAGAAGTGGGGGCGGGGTCCCAAAAAGGACGTCCATTCGAGCAACCGGGCGCGGCTCGACAGCCCGGCGTTCCACCTCGTGCAGGCGCTCGCCACCCTGGTCACCGCCGACGGCGATCCGGCGATCGACGGCTTCGGTGCCGCCGTGCGCCCGCCTTCGGCCGGGGAGCGGGCGATGCTCGACGCCGCGGCGAAGCGCCTGGACGAAGCCACCGCCAAGCGCCTGGTGTCGGCGGACCGCTGGGCCCACGACCAGCCCTGGCGGGCGTCGCTCGAGCGCTTCCTGTTCACGCCCACCGTCAACATCGAGGGCCTGGTGGCGGGCTACACCGGGCCGGGGGGCAAGACCGTCCTCCCGCACCGAGCCGTCGCCAAGCTCGACCTCCGGCTCGTGCCCGACATGACCTACGAGGGCGCCATCGCCGCCTTGAAGGCGCACCTTCAGAAGCGCGGCTTCGGCGACGTCGAGGTCAACCCGAGCGGCGGCTACGATCCGACCACGACCGACGCCAACGCGCCGGTGATCCGCGCCGCGGCCGCCGTCTATCGTCGCGCGCACCTCGACCCCATCCTCTGGCCGCGCAACGCGGGCTCCTATCCCGGCTACGTATTCACCGCCGAGCCGCTCAAGCTCCCGGCCGGCCACTTCGGCCTCGGCCACGGCAGCGGCGCCCATGCTCCCGACGAATACTTCGTGATCGAATCGTCCAATCCGAAAGTGACGGGTTGGGACGGCGCCGTGCGCTCGTTCGTCGACTACCTGCACGAACTGGCCACCGTCGCCTGAGAGAAGAGCTGCGAGGAGGTCAGGAAGTCTTGCCGTAGCGCTCGCGGATGATATCCAAAGGGGCTTGGCCTTCCCGCGCGGCCCGCTCTTCCAGGAGGCGGATCCGGCAGTCGAGATCCTTGTAGTAGGGGGCGATCGATGCCTGGAGCCGCTCGTACTGGAATGTGACTTCCCTGCTAAGGGAGGACAGCTTCTCCTCCGTGCCGATCATCCCCTCCGCGAGGAGCTTGACCTCATCGCGCACGCCCTCGACCGCAACCTGAGTCAGGTGGAGCGTGTCCTCCATCTTCTCGAAGCGTTGGTCGATCTTCTCGAAGCGTTGGTCAATCTTCTCGAAGCGTTCGTCAATCTTCTGAAAGCGTTCATCGATCTTCCCAAAGCGTTCGTCGAGATAGGCGATCAGTTCCGTATCCATGATACTTGGAAGGCTACCACAGGTCCGTGTCCAGTGGAATGCTGAGGAGTCGCCCGAGTCGAGCGGCACCTCGGGATTCGAAGTGCCGGACCCGGAGGTCGACGGGCGCGCCCCGAGCCTACTTCCCGAGGTGGTTGCGGACGTCCTTGGCCATGACCCCGACCTGTTGCACGGCGGCCTTCAACTCGTCGGCGGTGACGCCCAGCTCCTTGGTCCAGTAGTCGAGCTCCCAGCGCTCGTGGACGTTGATTCTCGCGGCGTCCTGGGGGCCCCGTTTGTTGCGATCATCAGTCATTGATTCTCCTCCTGCTCGTAGATCCTGGCGATTTTCGCCGCGGACCGGCCATTCGTGCGGCCGGATTGAGGAAAAGCGAGAAGCGTGCCACCTTCAGCGAGCCGCGAGGTGGGCCGCGAACAGCTTCCAGATCCGCCGGTACTCGTCGAGCCAGCTCGTGGGCTGGCGAAAGCCGTGGCTCTCGACCGGGTAGATGGCGGTCTCGAAGTTCTCTTTTTTAAGCTCGATCAGGCGCTGCACCAGGCGTACCGTGTCCTGAAAGAAAACGTTGTCGTCCTGCATGCCGTCGCAGATGAGGAGCGGCCGGGTGAGCCCCGCCGCGTACTCGATCGGCGAGCTCGCGGCATAGGCTTCGGGGTCGATCTCCGGGGTGTTGAGGATGGCCGAGGTGTAGCTCTGGTTGTAGTGCGCCCAGTCGCTGACCGGCCGCAGGGCGGCGCCCGCCGCGAAGAGGTCGGGGTGGCGGAAGAGGGCCATGAAAGTCATGAAGCCGCCGTACGATCCGCCGTAGACGCCGACCCGCTTCGCATCGACCTGCTTGTGCGCCGCGAGCCAGGCGACGCCATCTTCCAGATCCTCCAGCTCCGGATGCCCCATCTGGCGATAGATCGCCGTCCGCCAGTCGCGGCCGTAGCCGGCCGAGGCGCGGTAGTCCATGTCGAGCACCACGTAGCCGCGTTGGGTCAAGAAGGTGTGGAACATGAACTCGTGCCAGTAGCCGGACCAGCCGTAATAGACGTCCTGCAGATAGCCGGCGCCATGCACGAAGACGACCGCCGGGTAGTGGCGGGCGGGGTCGAAACCCGGTGGCGTATAGACCCGGGAGTAGATCGGCCGCGCCACGTGGGTCGACGGGACCGGCACGATCTCCGGCACCGTCCAGTCGACGGCGAGGAAGGCCGGGGAGAGGGTATGAGTGAGCTGGCGCGCCGGAGCGCCGGGCTTGGCGTCCGCCACGTACAGCTCGTCGGGCCGGGTGAGCGAGGATTGGGTGAGGAGCAGACGCCGGCCGTCGGGAGAGAGCTCGAAGTCGGAGACGAGGCCGCCCTGGCGGGTCAGCGGCTCGGCCCGGCCGCTCGCCACCTCCAGCCGCCAGACCTCGTAGATGCCGGGGTGGGTAGAGTTCGTCCGGTAGTAGATCGCCCGACCGTCGGGGCTCGGCGCCGGCGAGGAGACCTCGAAGTCCCCCTGCGTAAGCTGGCGGGTGCGGTCCGCGGGGCCCGTCGCGTCCACCGCGTAGAGATGGGAGTAGCCGCTCTTCTCCGAGAGATACCAGAGGTTCCGGCTGTCGGGGAGCCAGCCGAATTCGTTCAAGGCCCAGTTGATCCAGGCGGGGTCGGTCAGCCGCTCGCGGAGGACCAGCCGGTGGGCGGCGAGGTCGGCCGTCACCAGCCAGCGGTCCTTGTTATCCTGGGAATGGAGCTGGAGCGCCACCTGCCGGCCGTCGCGGCTCCAGACCGGCCCCTGGACCTCGAACGGGCGCGGCTCCTTCTTGGGCTTCTCCGGCTCTTTCGACTTCTCGGACTTCTCGGACTTCTCAGACTTCTCGGCGCTCTCGGCGCCCGCCTCGGGCTTGGCCGGCCGTCCCAGCTCCTCCGCCTCCCTCGCCTCCCGCGCCTTCTTGGCCTCGGCCTTGACCTTCTCCGCCTTCTCGCGCATCTCTTTTAACGGATCGTCGAAGATGCCCGGCAGCTCGGCGGGGTCGAGGTCATAGAGCTTGTGGGCGCGGAGGTCGAGGAGGGTCACCGTGCGGGGCATGGGCTGGACTCCCACCTTCTCGCGCACGTCCGCGACCTCGACGTTGCCGCTCTCGGTGACGTACTTGGGCAGGATCGGCTTCTTGGCCTTCTCCTTCTCCTGCTTCGGAGTGGTGACGAGCACCAGCCAGTCGCCGCTCGGCGCGAAGGCGGCGAGCTCGATCTCCATCTTGTCGCCGAGGTAGAAGGGGAGCGGCGGTCGCGACGGATCGGCCCGCTGCTCGGCGCGGTCCTCCTCCCGCGCCTGGTCGCGGTCGCGCTTCGCCTTCCGGAGCACGTCGAAGAGCCGGAGCTGCGCGTCCCTTAGGACCGTGGGGTCCTCGTCGAGGGCGGGGTCCTTCTCCAGCCGCACGTCGACCGCCTGCGCGACGAGCCCCGAGGCCAGGTCGTAGACGAAGAACGCGTTGCCGCGGCGGAACGAGACCCGGCCGTCCCCCACCATGAACCGCGGCTCGCTCTCCTCCTCCGCGGTGCGGGTGAGCTGGCGCACGGCGCCGGTCGCGGCGTTCTTCAAGTAGACGTCGCCCTTCCGCGTGTAGACCTTCCATTTGCGGTCGAGGCTCCAGTCACCGCCGGCCGCCTCGGCCGTCCCCTTCTCGGCCGGCGGCACCACCCGCGAGGCGCCCGAAGCGACGTCGAGCCGCACCAGGTCGCGCAGCTCGCTCCCCGCTCGCTTCTGCTCGTAGTAGACGGTCCGCCCGTCGGCGCCCCAGTAGGGGTTCTCGGGCGGATTGCCGATCCAGTCCGGGTCGGCCATGATCTGTTCGAGCGTGACCGGCGGCGCCGCGGCACGGCCGGGATGGGCCATCCCGAGAGCAGCGAGCGAGAGAAGGGCGATGCCGAGCCTGGGGCGAAGGGTCATGTCGGGAGATCCTTAGGGCCGATCGTTTGCGATGGAAGGCGACGTTCCGGCATGAGAGACTATCCCAGGACTCGGGCCGACGGCCCGCACCCTAATGCGCGAGCAGGCTCGGAGCCGCCCTCTCGATCTCCCGCAAGGCCGTAATCACCTCCACCTTGGCGCGATCGTCTTTCAGGCTCCCGACCGCGATCCGCAGGCTCTCCCGGAGCCTCACGTAGGCCTCCGCCAGGTCCGACCTCTGGGCTTCGCTCGCCTGGAGCTTCTCCTCCAGCCGCCGCTTGTCGTCGAGCAGGCGGCGCTCCCGGAGAGCCCATTCCCGCCGGCTCGCGCCGCCGGCCGACCCGCCGAAGCCGGTTTCCAGGGCCATCTCGGAAACAAGCTCCTGCTCGCTCCGGCTGAGCGGCGGGGCCGCCCGCTGGTCATCCCGATGCACGGTCACGCAGAGATGAAGGCCATCCTTCCGCTTGGTGACGAGGATCAACGGCGGTTCTTCCACCTTCCACTGGAAGTCTCCGGTGGGGGTGAGCTCCCGCAGGCGCCCGGCGCGAGCGGCCAGGGCGGAGAGGAGCTTCTGCGCCTCCTCTTCGCTCTCCCTCCGCGCGTAGAGGGTGATGAAGCGTTTGATCGCCGTCCGTGTGAATGCCCAGCTACTGCTCAATGAAGCCTCCCTTCTCGTCTCTCCTGTGTACGGGCGCGGGAGTCCGGGCGACGAGGGTAGAAGCGATCCTTGACAGAACCTTTACCTCGGCCGGCCGCTCGGGCGCCGGATGTTCCCAAACCAGTTGTCGGCGAGCAGGGGAGGGTTGCGCTCCGGACATTCCTGTCCGATACTGCTCGCGTGAAGGGAGTTCGCATATCCGGTAATACTGACCCCCGAGGAGGTGGATGGCGGCTTCGTCGTGAGCTTCCCTGATCTGCCCGAGGCCATCACGCAGGGAGAAGACGCCGTGCGTGCCTTGGAGGAGGCTGCCGATGCCCTGGCCGAGGCTATCGCCGGGCGCATCCGCCGAGGCGATCCCATCCCGCGGCCGTCCACCCCCGTCGACGGCCATCTGCAGGTCCCCGTGCCAGCACTGATGGTTGCCCTATCTCTTTCTTCGAGAGTCCGGGATCAGCAAGTCTGAGCTGGCTGCGCGGCTCGGCTGCGACGAAAAGGAAGTGCGCCGGCTTCTCGATGAGGCTGCCTGACGGTAGTGGTGTGGATCAACTACGAGTATCGGATGGTCTGCGTACGTTTCTCGGCACTCACTCCCAGTACGACGAAGGAGAAAGCGAATGGACGTCAAGCCGATCAAAACCGAAGAGGACTATCGAGCAACCCTCCGCGAGATCGAGTAGCTGATGGGGGCCGAGCCCGAGTCTTCCGAAGGGGAGCGGCTCGACGTGCTGGTAACGTTGGTCGAAGCCTACGAACGTCAGCATTTTCGGCTGGATCTGCCCGGCCTCACCAGACGATCTCCACAGTTCCTGAGTCGCGGATGTTCTGATCCCTGCTGACGAGGGGAAGGCCCAGGTGGAGAGCTGTCGCCGCGATGATCCGGTCAGGCATGTCCGGGACCAGATCTCGTGGAATTCTTTGGAGGGATTGGGCTACTCCGAGGTCCAGCGGCGCGAGCTCGAGCCCGGATCGGGGCTGGTCCAGGTGCTCGCTGATGCGCTCCCAAGCTGTGCCAGGGAGGTGCCCCTTTTCAACCAGGTAAATGACCTCCACCAAACAGATCGTAGGCACGAGGAGGGGATGGCCAGACTCAATCGTGCCTTGTATGGAATTGCGGGCAACGGCGGAGAGCTTGGGAGAGCGGAGAAGATACCAGAGAAGCGCGTGAGTATCCGTAACGAGACCTGGCATCAGGGGATCTCACGCGGGAATGTGCCCCACATTTCACGCCGTGCTTCCGATAGGGCTTCCGCATCGATGTCGACCCCGAGATCGGCGAGCAGGCCGGCGGGGTCCTTGAGCCCCTTTTCCTGGGGGGTGCGAGCGCGGACGAACTCGACGAAGTCCAGGATCTGCTGCTGCTTGTCCGTCGGCAGCTCCTTGGTCTTCTCGGCAATGATCTCCCAGGTCGTCATGGTGGCACCCCCTAAGCACCCATTCTAGTCCAAATGCCGCCTGGATCGCGGCCCGCAGTGGATTCGGCATCGGCGGCGGTGTTTCGTTCCTCGCCTTACATTTGGCACCTATCAGGGCACCAAACCGGCGGGCTCGATACTAACCCGCGGTGCGCGACCACGGCGTAATCTTCGCGAGCACCTCGGCCAAGGCCTCCGCCGCCACTTCCGTGTCATAGGCTACCTGAGCCCGCAACCAGTAGCCGTTGGAGAGGCCGAAGAACCGGCACAAGCGCCGGTCGGTATCGGCGGTGATGGCGCGCTTGCCTGCCACGATCTCCCCGATTCTCTGGGCCGGTACGCCGATCTCTCTGGCGAGACGATACTGCGAGAGCCCCATCGGGCCGAGGAACTCCTCGCGCAGCAACTCGCCGGGGGTCACGGGATTGAGCTTTGCCATGGGCTGTCTCCTTCAGTGGTCGGCCACGGTCTCGACGTTTTTAGCGCCGAGCAATTGGTCTTTCATCACGAAGTGTAGTACTGTCTGGCACTGTCGCTCTTGAGCGCCTCGTTGGTGGCTCTCATCGATCTTACGATTCAGCGCAGCGGCCTCTTGATCCCCTGGCTATGCGTGCTGTTCGTCGTCTTTCTCTTCAGCTTCAACAGCAGGCGTTCCGAACTTCTCTGCCATGTGCTCCATCTCGTACACCAGTCGTTCCACCCACACCGATGCGAGAACGCAATTCGTGCAGAGTAGCCACTTCATGTGGTGTCTCTCGCGCCGACCCCACCCCATATCTACCCACTCGTAGCTTGCTATCACTGCGCCAGAAACCTTTGCCCCGTAATAGCCACATACGTAGGTGTGCCAACTGTCCGCGTCACTGCCATCATGTAGCGCACTGCCTTGTGCCCTTAAAGCTCATTGGTATCCTTTTTTAAGCCTCTGCCGAGGCGCGCAGGATTTCCTTGTTTTTACGCTCAGTTTCTGCTATCTTCCATCCAGCGCAATCGTTTCGTACAATAAGAGAGATTTTATCGGAGCCGAGCGTTTCAACCTGACGATCAGCACCCCCCAGGAGTTCCTCAAGGTCATCGGAGCGATATCATGAGCACCATCAGTCTTCGACTTCCGGATTCTCTGCACAAGCAGATCCGAAAGTTGGCGCAAGAGGACGGCATTTCGATCAACCAATTTCTCAGCACGGCGGCGGCGGAGAAACTTGCTGCCTTGATGACGGCCGAATATCTTGAGGAGCGTGCGAAGCGGGGTAGCCGGGAGAAGTTTGAGGCCGCCCTTGCGAACCTGCCGGATGTCGAACCCGACGAGCACGACAAATTTTAGGGTAGGCGGGATGAAGCCACCCCCCGCCGCCCCACCCACCACCCCGTCCAGGAGGGAGGGACGCGAGATCGAGGCGTTCGGGAGCGACTGCTGGCGATGATTGCCGGACTGCTGGCGATGACCGCCGGACTGCCGGCGATGACCGCCACCCTACCTGGCGATGATCGCCAGACTGCTGGCGACGACCGCCGGACTGCCGGCGATGACTGCCACCCTACCTGGCGATGACCGCCAGACTGCTGGCGACGACTGCCGGACTGCCGGCGACGACTGCCACCCTACCTGGCGATGATCGCCGGACTGCTGGCGATGACTGCCAGACTGCCGGCAATGACCGCCACCCTACCTGGCGATGATCGCCGGACTGCTGGCGACGATCGCCAGACTACCGGCGACGACCGCCACCCCACCTGGCGATGACCGCCGGACTGCCGGCGATGACCGCCACCGGCTCCGCCGGGCCTTGCCGGCCAGCTGACCTTGTTTCCCGAAAAGCGCTACAATATGGAGTAGCACCCTACAGATGGCATCCGAGATCTTCGATCCCGCGAGCTACGCGTTCAACGCGTGTGCGCTCCCCACCCTTGGGACGGCGGTCGCAATGGTCCTCCTCGGCGTCTTCGTGCTGCTCCGGGAACGGGGCTCGCGGGAGGCCGGGCAGTTCTCCTTCCTGACGGTGACGATCTCGATCTGGCTCACCTGCTTCTCTTTCATGTACCTCGCTAAAGACGCTCGGGTCGCCCTGGTCTGGGCGCGGTCGGCCTACCTAGGGATCGCCTTCATCCCCAGCGCGATCTACAACTTCGCGGAGGTGGTGACGCTCGGCCGGCGGCGGCGCCTAGTGTGGGCCGGGTGGCTTCTCTCCGCTCTCTTCGCCCTGGTGATCTACCGGACCGACGCCCTGGTCCGCGACCTCTACCACTACTGGTGGGGCTTCTACCCGCGCTTCCGCTGGCTCGGCGTGCCGTTCCTCGCGTTCTTCTTCACCATGCTCGTGCTGGCCCTCAAGGACTACTGGAACGATTACCGGACGGCGAGCCCGGGGACCCATCGCCGGCGCACCCGTTCTCTCATGCTGGGGTTCGCGGTCGCCTACCTGGGCGCCTTCGACTACGTCGCGGCGTACGGGATACCGCTCTATCCCTTCGGCTACCTGCCGGTCCTCTGCTTCGTCGGCATCGCGGCCGACACCATCCGGCGCTACCGGCTGGTCGATTTCACTCCGGCCTTCGCGGCCGGGCAGATCCTCGCCACCGTCGCCGACCCGGTCGTCGTCTGCGACGCGGAGGGCCGGATCAGGTTCACCAACGACGCCGCATTGGCGACTTTCGGCTACGGCCGGGGCGAGCTCGCCGGGGCCGCGATCGAGCGGCTGGCCGAGCCGGACGCGGGCGCAGCCGTGCGCCAGCACCTGGCGGCCGGCGGCACGCTACGCGACGAGGAGATGGTCTTCCGCACTCGGGACGGCGAGGCGGTCGAGGTCGGGGTCTCCCTCTCGCCGCTCCTCGACGCCCGCGCGGTCGCCGTCGGCGCCGTCCTGGTCGCGAGGGACATCCGAGCCCGGAAGCGCGCCGAGAGCCAGATCGCCTACCAGGCCTCGCACGACGCCCTGACCGGCCTGCCCAATCGCTCGCTCTTTTACGAACGGCTCACCCAGACCCTGGCCCTGGCGCGCCGCCACAAGAGCCGCCTCGCGGTGCTGTTTCTTGATCTCGACCAGTTCAAGGTGGTCAACGACACCCTCGGCCACGCCGCCGGCGACCGCCTGTTGATCGAGATCGCCGGCCGGCTGGAGCACACGGTGCGCGAGACCGATACCGTCGCCCGGGTCGGGGGGGACGAGTTCACGTTCCTGCTGCCCGATATTGGCGACATGGGCGACATGGGCGGGGGCGCGGACGCCGCGCGGACGGCGCAGAAGATTTTGGACGCCGTCGCCCGGCCGCTCGAGGTCGACGGTCACCGGCTCTATGTCACGACGAGCATCGGCATCAGCCTCTTCCCGGCCGACGGCGAGGATGCCGAGGCGCTCTTGAGCAGTGCCGACATCGCCATGTACCGCGCGAAGGACCTGGGGCGAAATGGCTTCCAGCTCTCGAACCCGGCGATGAACGCGAAGTCGGTGGCGCGGCTGACCCTGGAGCGGGGCCTGCGTCTGGCGCTCGAGCGCGACGAGTTCACCCTCGTCTACCAGCCGCAGGCCGGCGTCGTCAGCGGGCGGATCGTTGGGGTCGAGGCCCTGCTGCGCTGGAACCATCCGGAGCGCGGGCTGCTCGAGCCCGGCGAGTTCATCGCTATCGCCGAGGAGACCCGGCTCATCCTGCCGCTCGGGGAATGGGTGTTGCGGACCGCCTGCCTACAGGCGCGGCGGTGGCAGACCGCGGGGGCTCCGGGGCTCCAGGTGGCGGTCAACCTCTCGGCGCTCCAATTCCGCCAGCAGAACCTGGCGAGCACGGTCGCGGCGACTCTCCGGGAGACCGGGCTCGATCCCGGTTCCCTGGTGATCGAGATCACCGAGAGCGCCGCAATGCTCAACACCGACTTAACGACCGCGGTGCTCTCGGCGCTGCGCGGCATGGGGGTGCGGATCGCGATTGACGACTTCGGGACCGGTCACGCCTCGCTCTCCTACTTGAAGCAGTTCCCGCTCGACGCCCTGAAGATCGACCGCGGCTTCGTCGCCGA
>JAXDLD010000309.1:0-3209 GCA_034666805.1 Acidobacteriota bacterium | reverse complement strand
TCTTCGATCCGGTAGAGGATGGCGTAGCGGTTGGCGCCGTCGAGCGTCGCGAAGAACTCTCGGGCGCGGTCGTTCTGGTTCAGCTCGCGCTCAAGGTCGTCCGGCACCGTCGCGGTTCTCTGGCCCTTGTAGGCGGCTTCCCAGCGGCCGTCCGCCTTCGCGCGCTCGACCTCCGAGAGGCCGGCCGGGCGCATCTCGCCCCTCTCGATGAGCTCGGCGGCCTTGGCGCGGTTGATCTTCGACCACGGGCTCCTCGGCCTGCGGGGAGTGAAGCGCTGCAGCCAGTAGCGGTCGTCGAGCTTCCTCTTCTGGCCGTCGATCCAGCCGTAACACAGGGCGACGTCCAGGGCCTCCGCGTAGGAGACGGTGGCGACCCCCGAACCCTTCTTGGCGATCTGGAGCCACAGGCCGTCCGAGGTCGCGTGTTGCCGCGCGAGCCACGACTCCCACTCCGCGCGGGAGGCGAAGGCGAGGATCGGCTCGTCGCGCTCTGGGCTCATGCTGCGGACTGTACCTGAAGCGTCCTGATAGAATAGCGCGCTATGACAGCGAAAGGCCGGACTCTGCTTGGCGCGGTGCTGGAGCTTGATGCTTCTGAGCGTGCTTGGCTCGCTCGAGAGGTCGTGGCGAGTCTAGACGGCGCGGAACCTACGGAAGAGGTTCAGGCTGGCTGGACGGAAGAGATTCGACACCGGGTGGGAGAGATCGAGCGCGGGGAGGTAGCGCTGGAGGACTGGGCAGAAACGCGGGACCACCTGCTGAGGCGCTCGCCCGTTTGAAGCGGCTGCGCAACCACCCAGCGGCAGCGCGCGAGCTCGCCAAGGCGCAGAAAACGTACGACAAGGCACAGCCAGGACTTGGGCGTGATCTGGTCCTCGAGGTCGATCGAGCGCTGTCGGCCGTCGCGGAGGGCCACCTTCCCACGCTGGTACACCCTGAGATTCGCGAGGTGCGACGGGTGATGCTGAAGCGCTTTCCATACTGGGTCGTCGTACTCGAGCGCCCCGAGGAAGTTGTTCTGGTTGCGGTGGCGCACATGAAACGTCGGCCGAACTACTGGCGGAGGCGGTTGCGCTCCGTTCAACCTTAGCTAACGCCCTGCTTCGCTTGGGGCTCACCTCTCCACAAGAATCTCAACCCGTTCCATTCTGTCAGCCCTCGCGGAGCGGCGTCGCCGGGTTGACCCGGGCCGCCCGGAGAGCCGGCGGGATGCTCGCCGCGATGGCGGTGGCCAGCAGCACCAGGGACTGCGCGGCGTAGGCTTTGGGGTCCCACAGGTCGGCGCCTTGGAGATGGCTCGCGAGGATCGGCTGGAGGAAGAACCGGGCGGCGGCCCAGCCGAGCACCAGGCCGGCTCCGGCCAGGACCGCGGCTTCGGCGAGCACCGCGGCGGTCATCTGGGAGGGGCGGGCGCCCAGGGCGAGACGGATGCCGATCTCCCGGCGCCTGCGGGCGGCCGACAGGGTGATCACGGTGTAGATCCCGATCCCGGAGAGGAGCAGCGCGAAAAGCCCGAAGAGCCCCAGGAGGAGGGCGGAGACGCGCTCCATCCAGAGCGCGCCGGAGATGAAATGCGTCATCGTGTCGATCTCGGCCAAGGGCATCCCCGGATCGATCGCTTGGGAGGCATTGCGGAGCGCCGGCAGGAGGGCGGCCTCCGGCCGGGTGTCCGTGCGCACGTGGAGGGTCATCGAGGCGGCATCGTTCTGGGAGAGCGGCAGGTAGATGAAGGGTAGCGGGTCCTCGCGAATGTTCCGGTACTTGGCATCCTTGGCGACCCCGACCACCTCGATCGGCGGCTTGTCCTGCTCGAAGCGGAAGCGGCGGCCGAGCGGGTCCTGCCCCGGCCAGGCGAGCCGCGCCAGGGTCTGGTTGACGATCGCCACGCGCCGGCAACCCGCGCAGTCGATCTCGGCGAAGTCGCGGCCGTGGAGGAGCGCGATGCCGGCGACGCGGAAAAAGCCGGGAGTCACGATGTTGGTGCGGTGGGAGGAGCGCCCGCCGGCGGTGATCCCCTCAGCCTGGCCTTCGGGGTAGACCGACCGCGACAAGATGGCGCCGCGCAGCAGCCGGTTCTCCGACAGCGCCGCCCCCCGGACGCCCGGGAGAGCGGCGACCCGCTCCAGGAGCTCGCGGTAGTAGCCGCGGGCGCGGGCCGGGTCGTAGCCCTGATCGCCGGGGGCGACCGAGAGCGCGAGCAGGCCCTCCGGCTGAAAGCCGAGGTCGGCATGCCGGGTCCGCAACAGCCCCGCGAGGAGCAGGTTCGCCCCGATGAGCGCGAAGAGCGTCAGGGCGAGCTGTAAGACCACAGCCAGGCGGCGGGGGTGCCAGAGCCGCGGCCGCGGCTCGGCGAGCCGGGTCTCCGCCAGGCAGCGGGCGAGACCGCGCCGGGCGGTGCGGAGGACGGGGACGAGCCCAAAGAGGAGAACGATCACCAGGGTGAAGAGGACCGTCCCCGCGAAGAGGGTGGGATCGAGGTGGAGGTCGAGGTCGCCCGTCGCCAGCTCCGGCGGGCGGAAGCCCCACAACAGGCGCAGGCTCCAGACACCGGCCGGCAGGCTCAAGAGGACGGCGGTCGAGAAGAGGAGCAGCGATTCGATCGCCAGCAGACGGGCGAGGGCGGAGAGGTTGCCACCGACCGCCTGACGGATGGCGAGCTCCGGACCGCGCTCGACGCCCCGGGCGAGCAGCAGGTTGGCGACGTTGGCCGAGACCACGATCAGGAGCAGCACGGCGGCGAACGACAGGGTCCTGCCATAGCCTCTGTAGCGGTCCTGCTCGCGCGGCAGGATCGCCCCCTCGACGAGCGGCAGGAGGCGGACTCCCAGCTTCTCGTCCTCCTTGGGGAACTGCCGCGCGAGGACGCGGGCCAGACCCGCCATGTCGGCCTCGGCCTCGGCCAGTGAGACTCCGGGTTTCAATCGCCCGAACGCGCGGAAGGGCAAATCGTTCCGCTCCTCGAGGGGGGCCGGGTAGTAGGAGGAGAGCACCGGGAACATCGTGACCGGGACCCAGACGTCGACCTGGGTGTCGAGGTCGGTGCCGCGGAACCCCGGCGGGGCGACGCCGACCACCGTGAACTTGCGCCCATCCAGGAGGATGCTCCTGCCCACGGCCTTGGGATCGCCGCCGAAGAGACGGCTGAAGCAGCCGTGGCCCAGGACGGCGACCGCCTCCGCCCCCGGCACCCGCACCTCCTCCGGCCGGAA
>JAXDLD010000308.1:0-6067 GCA_034666805.1 Acidobacteriota bacterium | reverse complement strand
GGCAGCCGACCCCGCTCGCCACGATCGTCCCCGGCGCCCCGAAGCGGTGGGCCACCGCGCCGGCCAGGAGGCTGCCGAAGGGGGCGGTGCCCATGAAGGCCATGGTGTAGAAGCTCATCACCCGGCCGCGCTTGTCGTCGTCGACCAGGGTCTGGAGGAGGGTGTTGCTGGCCGCCATCTGCACCATGAACCCCAGGCCCGCGACGAGGAGCAGGAAGAGCGAGAGCCAGAGCTGGCGCGAGAGGCCGAAGCCGATGAGCCCGGCCCCGAAGAGGGCGGCGGCGATGGGGATGATCCGGCCGAGGCCGAGGACCGACGAGCGGGAGGCGAGATAGACCGCGCCCAGGAGCGCTCCCACCCCCGTCGCCGCCATGAGGAAGCCCAGGGTGTGGGGGCCGCCGTGCAGCACGGTCGAGGCGACGATCGGCATGAGGACCGAGTAGGGCATCCCCACGAGGGAGATGAGGGCGAGGAGAATGAGGAGGCTGGCGATCGGCGCCGAGGAGGCGACGTAGGACCACCCCGCCTGGAGCTCGGGGAGGATCGGCGCCCCGGCTCGTGCCTGGCGCTCGCGGCGCGGGAGCCGCATCAAGAGGAGCGAGGCGATCACCGCGAGATAGCTCAGGGCGTCGAAGAGGAAGCACCACCCCTCGCCGACCGCCGCGATCAAGACGCCGCCGATCGATGGCCCGAGGAGCCGGGCGGCGTTGACCATCGAGGAGTTGAGGGCGATGGCGTTGGGGAGGTCGGCCCGCGATTCGACCATCTCGACGACGAAGGCCTGCCGCGCCGGCATGTCGAAGGCGTTGATCACCCCCTGGAAGAGCGAGAGAACGAGGACGTGCCAGATGTTGATGACGCCGGTAAGAGCGAGGGCGGCGAGCGCCGCCGACTGCACCATGGCGAGCACCTGGGTGGCGACCAGCAGCCGGTGGCGGTCCCAGCGGTCGACCAGAACCCCGGCGACCGGCGCCAGGAGGAAGGACGGGATCTGCCCGGCGAAGCCGACGAGCCCCAAGAGGAGCGCCGAGCCGGTCAGCCGGTAGATCAGCCAGGAGGTCGCGATCCGGGTCATCCAGGTGCCGATAAGGGAGACGCTCTGGCCGCTGAAGAACAGCCGGTAGTTGCGATGGCGCAGCGCCCGCACGAGGAAAGCCGGCCCGGAGCGCGCGGCGGCGGGGGTGGGAGTGGCGGTGTCGGGCATTCTCTCTCAGGAGTGCAAGACGCATGCTGGAGCGGCCGTCGTGGAGACACAAACCTCCGGTGTTATGCCCCAGTAGCACCTCCCAGAGACACAAGAAGAGGTCGCGGAGACACTACGGCCGGCCGCTGAGACACAAGAATTTCGCCCGGAGACACTACGGCAGTGGTTGGAGACACTAGGGCAGGTCGTGGAGACACAAGCGAAAGAGGTTGAGACACTACGTGAACGGCTGGAGACACTACCGGCGAAGCTGGAGACACTAGAAATGGTCGGGGAGACACTAGAAATGGTCGGGGAGACACTAGGCGCGCAACCGTAGTGTCTCCAGCGGCGATTCTTATGTCTCCACGGCTCTCCGTAGTGTCTCCGGGAACGATTCTTGTGTCTCCATCGCCCGCCGTAGTGTCTCAAAGGGTAGTTCTTGTGTCTCAAGCGTCCGTCGTAGCGTCTCAAAATCGGGCGTTTGTGTCTCGACGGCCCCTCGGAGCGCCTGGAAATCGCTCCTGAAGGCATGGAAACCTGGCCGTTGTGTTTCCAGGCTAAACTATAAAAGGTTTAACGGTTCTAAGAAGAGAGCTAGATGAAAGGGCGGCTGCCGGGCGTTCCGGCGAGGCGGACGCATCTTCACCCGCGAACAAGCGAGAGGAGAAGGGGATGACGGGACGGCGTTGGGCGGTGTTCTTTGCGGTGACCTTGATGGCATTGACAATGCTGGCCGGGAGCGCGAAGGCGGATGGCGGAGTCTCCCTCTACACTGTCGCTCCCTGTCGACTCCTCGACACGCGCTATGCGGACGGGCCCTATGGCGGGCCTGCCCTGATCTCCGGAATACCGCGGATCATCTCCGTCACCGGTCGTTGCGGGGTTCCCGCCAATGCCACGGCCGTGGTGGTGAACCTTACCGTGGTCTCTCCCAGCGGCGAAGGCTTCATAACCCTTTTCCCGGGCGACGGGACCCGTCCCCTCGCCAGCACCATCAATTTCCGCCAGGGTTTGACGCGCGCCAACAACGCCATCGTTCCGCTCTCCTCCGACGGCTCCGGGAACGCGCAGGCCCACCCCGTCGTCGTGGGACCGGGAACGGTACACCTGGTGTTCGACATCAACGGCTATTTCGCGCCCGAGCCCTTGGTTACCCTTGCCACGAGCAGCCCGACGGATTCCGAAGGTGACGTAGCGGTGACGCGCGAGACGATTCTCCGCTTCAGCGGGGTCCTCGATCCCACGAGCGTCACGTCCACAGCGATCCATGCCAGCTCCGGGGGGACGGACCTGCCGGCCCGGCTCTACGTCTCTGCCGATGCCCGGAGCGTCACCCTCTTCTATACCGACCTGCTGCCCACCGCCTCGCCGATCCGGGTGACGGTCGATGGCGACCAGCTCCTCGACGTCCGCGGCCGGAAGCTCGATGTTGACGGTGACGGCGAGCCCGGGGGTATCCACGTCCTCTCCTTCAGCACCCTCGATCTCACCCTCGTCCCCGGCACCTCGGTCTGCGGCCGGGTGGTTGCCTCCGAGCTCGCCGTCGACGGCAGCGGCAACTCGGTCGACAACCCCCTGGAGGGCGCAACGATCACGGTCGACGGTGCCGAGGCGACCCTCCGGGCGACAACTGACGCCGCCGGCAACTTCTGCCTCGACCCAGCTCCGGGCCAGCGGTTCTTCGTCCACGTCGACGGCCGCACGGCGACGAACAACGTGCCCGCCGGGGCGTATTACCCCTACGTGGGCAAGGCGTGGGACCCGGTCGCCGGGCAGTCAACGAACATCGGCACCTCCTACCTGCCCCTGATCGTCCCCGGCACTCTCCAGCCGGTCAGCAACACGGCGCCCACGGTGATCCATTTCGCGCCCTCGATCCTCGCCCAGTTCCCGCAGTTCGCGAGCGTCCAGCTGACCGTGCCGGCGGGTTCCCTCTTCGCCAACGACGGCACCCACGGCGGCCAGGCGGGCATCGCCCCCGTGCCGCCCGACCGCCTGCCCGGGAAGCTGCCGCCCGGCCTCGCCTTCCCGATCGTCATCACCGTCCAGACCGACGGCCCCTCGAACTTCGATGCCCCGGCCCCGGTCTGCTTCCCCAACCTGCCCGATCCCAAGACCGGAGAGACCCTGGCGGCCGGCGCCAAGAGCGCCCTCTGGAGCTTCAACCACGCCGCCGGCCGCTGGGAGGTCGTCGGTCCAATGACCATCTCGGCCGACGGCGCCCTCGTCTGCTCCGATCCCGGCTACGGCATCCTCACCCCGGGCTGGCACGCCGCGCAGCCAGGTAGCAGCGCCTCGGGCGGTGGGGCGGGCGACGGCAACGGCCCCTGCCCGGGCTGCGGCTCGGATGTGGGGGAGCTCACCCAGGACTTCCTGAATTGCGCCTCCTCCCAGGTCATCTCTAACCTTGAGGGCTCCCTGGGCGAGACTCTCAAGAACAGCGTTCCTGGCGTGAAGTGTGCCCTCGGGGTCGGCAACGCTATTGGCACGATCGCAGGGAACTGCATTTTCGGCTCCGGCTCGAGCTGCGGCTGGTTCAGGGCCACCTGGGATTTCGCCAGCGGCGCGGCGAACTGTTTCGGGCCGATAGGGGAAGGCATCTCCAAGCTGATGGACGTTGCGGCATGCACCTATGACCTCGCCCATTCCGCCAAGAAGGTCCAGATGTGTTTCGACGAATCCTGTCCCAAGATCGCCCGGGAAGTCCCCAAGCGCCTCCAGCCGCGGGCGCTGGCGAGCATCGCCGCCGACCCGTTCTCCGAGCAAGGGGCGCTCAACGACTCCCTGGCCACCCTGTTCGATACCGTCAACGGCTCGCCCAAGTGGCGGCAGGCCATGGGCCCCGAGCTCGATCCCTTCGTTGCCGTCTTGAACCAGGCCCTCGACCCGACCGGCCCGGGCGGTCTCCAGATCACCGCCGCCGAGAAGAGCTCCCTGCTCGCCGTCACGCTGCCGGCGCCGCTCACGGCGGTCGATGTCTCGGCCCTGGTCGACCGCATGAACCAGATCGCGACGAACCAGCTGCCGCAGGCCGAGCACGACGCTATCCTGGCCGCCGGCCAGACGCTCGCCGATACCAGCGCCGAGCTGTCCCGCCGGGGCTGGCAGACGGTCTGGGACGGCTATCTCAACGGCCCCAAGTTCATCGGCGACCTGATCGCCCCTACGGTCGTCCCCACCCGGCTTTTCTATACCCTCGCGCCGGTCGGCGGCGCCGCCGTGCAGCGCGGCCGGCTGGGGAGCACGGGGGTTTTCGACACCATGGTGCTCCAGCCGAGCACGTTCTACCAGGTCTCCTACCTCCAGACGCAGCCGCTCAAGGCCGCGACCGTCTACTTCCTCGCCGGGGCGAACGGCACGAGCTTCGAGGTGCCGAAGGCCAGCCTGCGCGCTCCCACGCCGCTCGACAGCGATGGGGACGGCCTGCCGGACGAGGCCGAGGCGATCCTCGGTACCGATCCGCACAACCCCGACACCGACGGCGACGGGGTGAACGACGGCACCGAGGTCTCTCAGGGGACCGACCCCCTCGGCCGCAATATCGCGATCGGGCAGGTGGTCGACGGCGCGATCTCCGTCGCCGGGGAAATCGATCGCTATTCGTTCACCGCCAGCGCCGGGCAGACGGTCTACTTCGACCTGCAGGCGGGAGGCAACTTCGCGATCAACTGGAAGCTCGTCGACGAGACCGGCCAGGTGGTGTTCGACTCCATCTTCTTCGGCGACTTCGGGAGCGTCCAGCTCACCCGGGGCGGCACCTATACCCTGACCGTAGGGAGCGCGGGGACGACCTACACCGGTGCCTACCGCTTCCAGCTCTGGAACGTGCCGCCGCCGCGGACCTTCGCGATCGCCATCGGCGACGCGGTCTCGGACGGTGTGCCGGGCCCGGGGGCCGGGCGGATCGAATCGCCAGGGACGATGGACGTCTATACCTTTACTGCCACCCCGGGGCAGACGGTCTATTTCGACAACCAGGGCGGCGGCTCGCTCTTCATCGATTGGATCTTGACCGACGACACGGGCACGACGATTTTCGGCGCTTCATTCTTCGGCGATGTCGGCAACATCACCTTGACCAAAGGCGGTACCTATTCGCTGACCGTCGGCAACCGCGGCAACGAGTTCGTAGGCACCTACGCCTTCAAGCTCTGGAACGTGCCGCCGCCGCAGACGTTCGCCATCGCCATCGGTGACGCGGTCTCGGACGGCATACCGGGCCCGGGGGCCGGGCGCATCGAGTCACCGGGAACGATGGACGTCTATACCTTCACCGCCACCCCGGGGCAGACGGTCTATTTCGACAACCAGGGCGGCGGCTCGCTCTTCATCGACTGGATCTTGACCGACGACACGGGCCAGACGATCTTCGACGCTTCTTTCTTCGGCGATGTCGGCAACGTCACCCTGACCAAGGGCGGTACCTACTCGCTGACCGTCGGCAACCGCGGCAACGACTTCGCAGGCACCTACGCCTTCAAGCTCTGGAACGTGCCGCCGCCGCAGACATTCGCCATCGCGATCGGTGACGCGGTGTCGGACGGCATACCGGGCCCGGGGGCCGGACGCATCGAGTCGCCGGGAACGATGGACGTCTATACCTTCACCGCCACTCCGGGGCAAACGGTCTATTTCGACAATCAGGGCGGCGGCTCGCTCTTCATCGACTGGATCTTGGCCGACGACACCGGCCACCAGGTCTTCGACGCTTCGTTCTTCGGCGACGTCGGCAACGTCACCTTGACTAAAGGGGGTACCTACTCGCTGACCGTCGGCAACCGCGGCAACGACTTCGCAGGCACCTACGCCTTCAAGCTCTGGAACGTGCCCGCGCCGCAGACGTTCGCCATCACGATCGGCGACACGGTGTCAGACGGGGTA
>JAXDLD010000307.1:0-8516 GCA_034666805.1 Acidobacteriota bacterium | reverse complement strand
CCCGGCACCTGAACGCGATCTTCCCCCTACTCGCCACCCTCGTCTGGCCGGGAGCGGAGCTCGTCGCCCGGCGCCTCCGCGTGCCCGGCCGCTTCGTGCCGGCCGTGGCGCTCGGGCTCGTCGCTTTAGCCGCGGTGCCGAGCGCCGCCCAGGCGGGAGCGCACGACGCGGAGATCAGCCGGCTGGACAGCCGCCTCGTCTCCCAGCGCTGGCTCCTCGCCCACCTGCCGCACGACGCCCGCATCCTGCTCGACGACTACGGCCCTTCGCTCTCGCCCAACGCCGACTCGGTAGGCCGGCAGCAGGCGATGCTCGCCACCCTGCCGCCGGCGCCCTTCACCCAGCACCAGGCGCTGCGCCTGGAGCTCCTCAGGCGCTATGCCCCGGACGACGCCATGAACATCGACGAGCTCGGCCACCCCTGGTGGCTGCCGCGCGAGAAGAGCAACGCCGAGCTGCGCAGCAACCCGGCCGACCTCGATATGGGGAGCCCGCTCGTCTCCCGCCAGCCCACCACCCTCGACGCCTACCGCGCCCAGGGCATCCGCTACATCGTCACCAACAGCGATGCGCGGGGGAACTACTTCGGCGAGGGCAAGAAGGCCCGCGGCGGCTTCCCCTCCTTCGTGCGCTTCTACCAGGCGCTCGCGGAGATGCCGGCGCTCCAGACCTTCGACCCCGTGACCTGGGGCGGGAAGGGGCCGGTGATCTGGATCTACGATCTCGCCGCGGCCCCGCCGCGGCCCTACCCTCCAGGTGGCCGGGAGTGAGCGCGGCGGACATCGTGACGCGGAAGCTCGCGGCGGCAACGGAGCTCGAGGGGGGGAAGCAGAACGGCTGCGGCTTCGCTTTCATCGTCGGTCACCGGAAGAGCGGCAGCACCTGGCTGCTCAACCTCCTCTCGCTCCACCCCGAGGTGCGCGGGGTGATGGAGACCTCCCTCTTCGAGATCGGCTGGCGCGAACCGGACCCGCTCCGCCGGACACGGCGGGTGTTCCGCACCACTCCCTGGAGCAAGGGCGGCGGCCTCCGCGCCCGCGCCGTGCACCGGTTCACGAGCTCGGTGGCGCCGCTTTTGAAGTGGGTCAAGCCGGCCCTGGAGCTCCCTCCGGAGGACCGCCCGGCCTTCCTGCCCGACCTCTCGCTCGGGGAGCAGATCGCGCTCCGCCGCCGGCTGCTCGCGAGCCCCGATCCCGAGGAGTACTGCCGGGTCTTCTTCGATTTCCTTCGCGAGCAGCTCTCGCCGCGCGGCTACCTGATCGAGAAGTCGCCGCGGCAGGTGCACGAGATCGAGCACATCCGCGCCGTCTTCCCCGACGCCAAGCTCATCATGATCCACCGGGATGGCCGGGACGTCGTCATCTCCGACAGCTTCTTCACCCGCGACTACGGCCGCCAGCCGTTCTCCTTCGAGCAGGCGGTCCGCGACTGGCGGGACGACATGGAGGCGCAGTTCCGGAACGCCGAGCGCCAAGGGGTCTTCGTCTGCTCCTACGAGGACCTCCTGAGCGACGGCCCCGGGGTCGTCCGCGACCTCCTCGACTACCTCGGCCTGCCCTACGACGAGGCCTTGATCGAGCGCCTCCTCGCCCGCTCCTCCTTCCGCTTCTACACCGGCCGCGACCCCGGCCAGGAGAACCGCAAACGCTTCTACAGGAAGGGCATCGTCGGCGACTGGAAGAACCATTTCGGCCCCGAAGAGAAGCGGATCTTCAAGGAGATCGCCGGGGACCTGCTGATCACCCTGGGGTATGAGAAGGACCTAAGTTGGTAGGGCGCTAACCGCGGGGCGGCGGGCCGCGGAAGGCTCATTTACGCCCTGGAAAAGCTCCTTCCTAAAGTGGAAAAGGTCTTTCAGGACCTGGAAAAGAGCTTCCCGAATCCAGAAAAGCTCATTTCCAGATCCAGAAAGCTCTTTCCCAACCGCTAAAAGCTCTTTCCCACTCCAGAAAAGCTCTGTTCCATCCGCGGAAAGAGCTGTTTCAACTTGGAAATGAGCATTTCCAGACTGGAATGAGCATTGCCAGAGTCAACCGGGTTGCGAGCCCCGCCTGGGTCAGCCCCCAGGCGTCCCGAACCATTGGTCGTACTCGCCGGCCCGGGCACGGTAGTACTCGATCTGCTGTTGCACAAGCGGGTTCATGGGAGGCTCGTCCGAAGACGACGAGGATTCTACCGCTGAAACAAATCCCTCTCCCCTGACGTAGAGCCTCCAGAGTCCCAAATCACCGGCTGTTTCTTGCGCGGCGCCCAGGCCTGCATGGAGGTGCGCTGCCTTTCGGGGGGGAGATGACACAGGGCCGCGGTCCGTGGTGGGTAGGTGTCTTCAGTCTTCTGGCGCTCGCGATCGCCCCGGGAGCCGTTCTCGGGCAGGGGAGCTGTGTCCAACTTACGGGCGGCTGCTCGGCGGGCGCCCACCCAAGCCAGTGCTTCCCGGACGCCGCCGGGCCGGTCTCCTGGCAAGACCTCGCGGGCTTCCGCACGCGCCAGGTCCGCACCCTCGCCAACAGCCCGCGGTCGACCTGTCACCCACCGGTGGGGATCGGGGCACCGCCGGTCTGTTGCAGCCCGTTCCACCCCCCCGCCAATCCGGGCCCCTCGGTCAAACTGAGGATCGTGGGCCAGCGGGTCTGGGTCGACTACGACGCCCCGAACTACTACTGCCAGAACACCGGCGACTGGCCGCCGGCCTACACCTGCACCAACGATCCGTTCGTCTCCTCGGACCACCTGCTGCTCTTCCGCGGCAGCGACATCCTGGCGAGCGCCTTCATCTACTACGAGCACGGCTCCTGGGACACCGGGGTCGACCTTCCCTGCGGCAGCCAGGCCATGACCGCGCGGATCGACTACACCGCCCAGCCGGCGGAAGCCATCGGCGCGACCGACACCGAGATCGTGAAAACGCAGTGCCCCGACCGGCGGACCTGCCCGGCCGGCGGCGGGGGCGGCGCTCCCGCCTCAGGAGCGGGCAAGCCGATCAACGTCGGCTCGGGGGACGTCTCGCTGACCGTCCCGTTCTTCACCCTCGCCCAGGAGCCGCTCTCGCTCACCTTCGGCCTCAGCTATCACAGCGGAGCGCCGCTCTACCCGGATCGGCTCTCTTCTCCCGCCGGCCTCGGCTGGACCCACCCCTACGCCCAGACCCTGCGGCCGACCGACCCCTCGGGCTTCACTCTCTATCACCTGACGGCGGAGGGCTTCGAGTCGGAGTACACGGCGGGCGCTCCCGGGACCTGGACCGCATCGAGCCCGGGCGAGCTCCGCGGCAAGGTGACACTCGCGGGCGGGCGCTACGTCCTCTCCGACCTCGACGGCACGACGACCACCTTCGACGCCGCTTCGGGCCTCTGGCTCTCGACGGCCGACCGCTGGGGCAACCGGCTCACCGGCACCTATGACGGCAACGGCAACCTGGCGACGATCGCCGACAGCGAGGGCCGGCAGATCGCTCTCTCCTACAGCGGCTCCGCCCTCGCCCAGGTCACCCTACCGGACGGCCAGGTCTGGCGTCTTTCCTACGACGGCCCGCGACTCGCCGCGATCTTCGATCCCCTCCACACCGGAGCCACCCCGTGGCGGAGCTTCGCCTATGCCCAGGACAGCCTGGGGGTGGCGCGCCTGCTGACCGAGATGCGGGACGAGGCCGGCGTCCTCCTCGAAGGCCATGCCTACGACGGCGAGGACCGCGGCACGACCTCGCTCTCCGAGGGCGGCCGGGACCTGGTGACGATCGAGTACGACACTCCCGCGCCCGGCGAGCAGAGGGTGACGCACGCGATCGACGGAGCGACGGCGCAGGTCTCGGACTTCACCCTGGCCTACGGCAAGGGCCGGTATCTCCCCACCCACATCCTCGGCAACTGCGCGACCTGCGGCGGGGCGACCTCGGACGACCAGTCCTTCAGCTATGCCACCGACAACCACGTGCTGTCGCGGCTCGACGCTGACGGTCACCGGACCCTCTGGACCTACAACGGCGACGGCAACGTCACCTCCATGGCCGAGGCGGTGGGCACGGCGGCCGAGCGGACGACGACCTACGGCTACGGGTACCCCTCCTGGCCCAACTTCCGCACCGAGACCGTCGAGCCCTCGGCGGCGAAGCCCGGGGCAGTCAAGGTCACGACGGCGGCCTGGAATGCCGCGGGAGCGCCGGAGACGGTTCTCACCACCTCCGAGTCGGGCTACCTCTCTCCAGCAGACGGGGCGCCGACGACCTATGCGACCGTTTCGACTTTCGACGCCCGGCACCGGCACCTGGCGACCGACGGCCCGCGCACCGACATCGCGGACGTCGTGACCCTGGCGTTCTACGAAGATGCCGACCCGGTGGCCGCTCGGCGTGGCCGCCTGGCGCGGACGACGGACGCGGCCGGCCTCGTCACGACCTTCGACGACTACGATGCCTTCGGCACGCCGCGGACGGTGACCGACCCGAACGGGATCGTGACCCGGCGGATGACCGACGCCCGCGGGCGGGTGACCTCGTCGACCTCGAAAGCTGTGGCCGGCGATCCGGTCGAGGCCGCCGACTACGGCTCGACATCCACCTACGACGGCCGCGACCGGATGACGCGGACGACGCTGCCGCGTGGCAATGCCATGAGCTACGGCTACGAGGACGGCACCGACCGCCTCCTCGACACGATCCGGCTCGACGCCGCCGGCAATCCGGTCGAGCGGCGGCACCTCACCTTGAATTCGATCGGCGGCAAGATCCGCGAGGAGGATCAGCTCTGCGCCACGCCGGCGCCGGCCTGCGCCTCCTGGGCGACGAAGCGGAGCGAGAGCTTCGCTTACGACCTCCACAACCGGCTGTCCGCGACCCTCCACCCGGTGCCGGCCGGCGCGGGCGTCTTCTACACCTACGATCCGGACGGGCTGCTCGCCACGGTCCAGGACGAGGACCACGCGAGCCCCAACACCCGCTACGCCTACGATGCCCTCCACCGGCTGACCCGGGTGACCCAGACCCTGGTCACCGCCCCGGGCGGCCTGGCGGCGACGAGCTACGGCTACGACGTGATGGATAACGTGGCCGTCGTCACCGACCCCAATGGCAACACGACCCGGTACCAGTACGACGACTTCCGCCGCCTCGTCCGGCAGGACTCGCCGGTGACGGGGACGACGACCTATCAGCACGACCCCGCCGGCAACATGACCGCGACGACCGACGCCCGGGGCGCGGTGACGACCCGCGCCTACGACCCGGCGAGCCGGGTGCTCTCGACCACCTCGCAGCTCGCCGGAGCCGCGGCCGAGACGGTGACCTACGCCTACGACGCCGCGGCGTCCGGCAACTATGGCAGGGGGCGGCTCGCCCGTATGACCGACCCCTCCGGGTCGACCGCCTACACCTACGATCGGCGGGGGCTCTTGAAGAGCACAGTCCAGACCCTCCTCGGCACCGCCTACACGACCGGCTTCCAGTACGACCCGAACGGCAACCGAACGGGCACGACCTACCCCTCGGGACGGCAGGTGACCGCGACTTTCGACTTCGCCGACCGGCCGTTCTCCTCGGCCGCGGGGACGACCTCCTACGTCACCGCGACGACCTATCTGCCCTTCGGCCCCGAGGCGCGGACCGCCTTCGGCAACGGAACGGTGCGGACCGCGACCTACGACCTCCGCTACCGGCCGCTCGAGAACCGGCTCGACGGCAGCGGCGGCCCCCTGGCCGACTATCTCTACTCGGAGGACCCCCTGGGCAACATCACGGGCCTCCACGACGCCCTCGAACCGAGCTTCGACCGCGACTTCTCCTACGACGACCTCTACCGGCTGACCGGCGCCGCGACCGGCGGCGCGCTCTGGGGCAACGGCGGCTACCGCTACGACCCCATGGGCAACATGACCTCCCTCGCCCTGGATGGCGGGCGGGCCCTCGACTTCACCTACCAGGGAAGCCTCCCCAAGCTCGCCGCGGTGACGCCCGCGGGCGGCACCGGACGGGCGGTCGCCTATGACCCGGCGGGCAACGAGCTCGCCGTGGGCGGCGCTCCCTACATCTACTCCTCGCGCAACCTCCTCGCGTCGGCGGACGGCCTGACCTACACCTACGACGGTCGCGGGGTGCGCGCGGCTCTCGCCGTCGCCGCCGCCCTGGGAACCGCCTCGGGGACGGTAGCCGACGGCGCGACCGGGCTCCCCGTCGCCGGGGCCACGGTGCGCTTGACCGGCACCGCCGACGCGGCGACGACCGATGCCGCGGGGCACTTCACCCTCACCCGGGCGGCGGGGAGCTACACGGTGACCGCGATCAAGACCGGGTACCTGCCGGCGACGAGCCCGCCCTTCACCCTCCTCGCGGGAGGGGACGCCGTGGTAGGCACGCTCCGGCTTCAGGTGGCGCCCGGGAAGATCACCGGCACGGTCTTGGGCTCCCTCGACGGTCAGCCGCTCGCCGGCGCGGTCGTCACCGCCGCCGAAACCGGCGCTACCGGCGGTACCGGCGACATTGCGGTCACCGGCACGGACGGCACCTTCACCCTCCCCGAGCCGGCCGGGACCTACACCCTGACCTTCGGGAAGCCGGGCTATGCGAGCCAGACCCTGCCCGCCTTCAACCTCGCCGCGGGCGCGATCCACCCGGTGGGGACGCTCACCCTCCTCGCCGATCCGGCCACCCTTGCCGGCACGGTCGTCGCCGCCGCGAGCGGCACCCCGATCGCCGGCGCCATGGTCACCGCCACCCCCGCCATCGCGGGGTTCGCGGCCCTTGCCGCTCCGGCCTCGACGACGACCGACGCCGCCGGCGCCTTCCGCCTCCCCGTCTCGGCCGGCAGCTATGTCGTGACCGCCACCCGGCCCGGCTTCGGCAGCCGCACCAGCCCGGCGGTGAGCGTCGGACCCGGGGCGACCTACGCCTTCGGCACCCTCGCCCTCGACCCCCTGGGGACCCTGACCGGCAGGGTCGTCCGGGCCGCCGACGGCACGCCTCTCGCCGGGGCCTCGGTGGCCGTCTCCGGAACGCTCAACGTGGCGGTGACCGACGCCAGCGGTGCCTTCTCGCTCACCCAGGCGGCCGGCACGGTCACCCTGACGGTCGCCGCGCCCGGGCTCGTCTCGCTCACCACCGGTCCGCTCGTGGTGCCGCCGGGAGGCACCCTCGACGCCGGCACCCTCCGCCTCTCGACCGTGGCCCTCGCCGTCTACGTCGGCTATGCCGACAGCCTGCGGCCGACCTCGGTCTTCCCGATCCCCTGGCAGGGCTCGCCCAACGTCGTCTTCCTCGGCAACGGCCCGACCTATGACGCCGGGGCTCTCCGCTTCGACAACGGTACCGACCAGGCGATCGACGTCGACGCGGTCGCGGTCGACCTCGGCCGCCCCGGTCCCTCGTTCGACCTCTGGGGGAGCTTCACCATCCCGGCCCACGGCTCGGCAATTCTCACCCAGACCGCGCCGTACAACTTCGACACCAGCGACTTCCCCATCCTCCACTGTGGGGAGAGCCTCGTCCCCGGCGACCCGCGGGTGCCCAAGGTAACGGTGACGATCGGCGGGGTCCCGACGACCTACTTCGACACCGCCCACGTGCTCGATACGGGCGGGGTGGACGACGCCATCTGCCCCGGCTCGCCCAACGAGTCGCTCACCTGGCGGCTCGTGGGGCAGACCGGGGTGGTCTCGGGCGGCGACTTCGCCCTCTCGCCCATCCTCGCGACCCCCGCCCTCGGCACCCCCTTCACCTTGACAGCGACGGTCACCGGCACCGACCAGCGCCCCGTGCCCGGGGTGACCGTGCTCTTCGAGGCGACGAGCGGCCCCAACCTGGGCTCGACCGGCCAGGGGGTGACCGACGCCGCCGGCCAGGCCCACGTCACCTACACGGGGGCCTTCGCCGGCACCGACCTCTGGCGGGCGAAGATCCCCAACGTCTCGGGCGGCGCCGCGGTGGCGAACCCGGCGGCCGTCGTCTGGCCGCCGCTCGCGGGCGTCGCGGTCTCGGTGGGCTATGCCGACAACCTGCGCCCGAACGCCGCCTTCCCCAACCCCTGGGACCCCGGCCCGAACCTCGTCTTCATCGGCGGCGGCTACATCTTCGACGCCGGGGGGATCCGGATCGAAAACCGGACGGACCGGCCGCAGCACGTCGACCGGGTCGTCCTCGACCTCCAGCGCCCCGGGCCGGTCTACGACTACGACAACTGGAAGAACTTCACCATCCCGCCGCACGCCTCGGCGGTGGTCACCCAAATCTCCTCGTTCAACCTCGACACGAGCGAGTTCCCCATCGTCGGCTGCTTCGAGCCGGTGTCGCCGACCGATCGCCGGATCCCGAAGGTGACGCTCACCATCGACGGCCTGACCGCGAGCTATCTCGACACCGCGCACATCCTCGACACCTTCGGCTACGACCTGGCGGAGTGCAGCGGCAACGACACCCTGCTCAACGAGTCGCTCCAGTGGCGGCCGATCGGCGGCGAGGGGACGACGAGCCCGGGCCAGGTGGTCCTGCGGCCGGCGACCTCGACTTTCCCCGTGGGCGCGGCCGCGACCCTGGA
>JAXDLD010000306.1:0-7378 GCA_034666805.1 Acidobacteriota bacterium | reverse complement strand
GCTCTTCTGCGAGAAGCCCGTCGCGGCGTTCAGGTTGGAGAAGGTAGCGAGCGTCTGAAGCACGGTGCCCGCGGTGTTGCGGATCTGCACCTTCAGGGTGTCGAACGCGGTCGTGGTGGTGGTCTCGGCCGTGTCGATGTGGAGCCAGAAGGCGAGAGTCGCGGTGGTGGCGGAGGCCGGGATGGTCACCGTCTGGAGGATGCTGTCGGTGTGGGTGGTGCCGTAGCCGTCCATCCAGGCCTTCCAGGCGCCGGAGTGGGCCGCCTCACCCGTGGAGTTGTCGATGACGGCCGCGGTGGCCGTCCAGGGGGCCGGGTTGGCGGAGCCGTTCTCGAAGCCGGGGTTGCCGAGGAGCTGCGTGGTGCCACCGCCGGTGGTCACGGTCACGGTGACCGTGGCGGTGTGGGTGATGCCGCCGCCGGTGCCGGTGACGGTGATCGTCGAGGTCCCCGCGGCGGTGCCGGCGGCCACGTTGATGGTCATCGTCGAGCTGCCCGCGCCGGGAGCGGCGATCGAGGTGGGGCTGAAGGAGACGGTGACGCCGGCGGGCTGGCCGGAGGCCGAGAGGGCGATCGCGGAGTTGAAGCCGCCGGAGACCGTGGTCGAGAGGGTCGAGCTACCCGCGCTACCCGCGGCGATCGAGACCGCGGTCGGCGCCGCCGAGAGCGTGAAGGCGGGGGTGCCGCCGCCGCCGGCGGTCGGGGTGACCTGGACGCAGGCCGAGGGCGCCGAGGCGCAGGCCTCGTTGCCGGAGGGGAAGGCGCTCACCTGGTAGAAGTAGGTGAGACCGTTGGCGACGTTGCTGTCGGCGAGCGAGGTGGCGGAACCGCCGGAGACGATCTTGGTGAAGCCGGCGTTGCAGCCCTGCTCGTTGCGGAACACGTCATAGACCGCCGCGCCCGAGGCCGTCCAGGAGAGCGACGCCGAGTTGCTGCCGGCGGTGATCGAAAGGGTCGGCGAGGCCGGCGGGGTGCAGCCGGAGAAGGTCGTGCTGGCGCCGGCGTCCGTCGTGCAGGCGATGCCGTGCCGGTTGAAGGCGGCGAAGAGGGCGCCGCCGTGCGGGGTGCCGTTCGACAGGTTGCCGTCATCGTCGTCCACCGCGCGCATGGTCTTCCACAGCGAGCCGGTGTTGCAGCCGCTCGAGGCGAAGGTGCTGGTGTTGCAGGTGAAGGCGCTGGTGGCGGTGTTGCGCGAGAGATACCAGAGGCGGTCGAGGGTCGTCCAGGCCGGGCCCGTGCCGGGGTTCGGCAGGTCGCGGTTGGCGAAGTCCCAGATCGTCTCGGTGATGGGGTACGACTCGCAGTGGACTTCCTTGCCGCACGGGCCGGCGCCGCCGGAGGCCGCGGGGCAGTGGACCTTGGTGAAGTTGAGCGGCGTCGCCGCGACGCCCGAAGCGTGCTTGGCGAAGTCCGCGTCGCGGACGCCCGTGCAGGAGGTGCAGGCGTCGCCGTAGCCGGCGCAGTTGCTGGAGAGGAAGCCGGCGCCCAGGCAGGAGCTGTGGAGGGCGATGATGGCCGTGGTGTCGCCGTAGGACTCACCCGTGGCGCCGTCGGGCGCGGTGCCGGTGCCGTCGTTCTGGTCGATGCCGTGGCCGAACTCGTGGAGCGAGACGCCGGCGATTTCACCGGTGTTGGCGCAGCCGCCGCCCGACTTGAAGAAGTTCAAGGTCGTGCCGTTCCAGTAGGCGTTGCAGGTCTGGTTCAGGTTGACGTTGACGGTCAGCTTCGTGCCGAGCCAGGTGTTGGCCGGCAACCAGCCCTTGACGACGTCCTTGATCCGGTTGACCTGGTAGTACTGCTCGCGGGAAGCGTGGGTGTTGCCCGCGCCGCCGTGGCCGGGCGTCGTGCAGTCGGTGCCCGTCGAGGTGCCGAAGGCGATGTTGCCGGAGGCGTCCGAGGCCTGCGAGATGGCGCCGCAGGTGTCGGTGATCTTGACGAACGGCCCGTTCAGGGTCGAGGTCACCGTGCCGCTGGTGAAATTGTAGAGGCCGGCCGCGTTGGCGTTGCCGCCGATCGAGAGGTCGGCATAGGGCGCCGGGCGGACGACCTCGCTGCCGGTCGTCGGCGAGTTCAAATAGGTGCCGCCGGTCACCGCGGCCGTCGCGTACTCGTTGATGTCGACGAGATCCAGGACCTCGCCGGTCGATGCGTCGACGCGCGCCTGCCAGGTGCCCTTGGCGCCGTCGCGATGGAAGACGAACTGGTAGACCTTGGTGAGCCCGCGGCCGGCGCCGAAGTCGAAGCCGTCGGCGGAGCGGGTGCTCGGGATGTTGGTGGGCAGCAGGTGGAGGCTGCCGTTGTCACGGAAGGTGTCGGAGGAGCTGAAGCCGCCGATGTACTTGGCGACGGCGGCGAGCGCCTGGGCGCTGGTCACCTTGACCGCCGGGACGGCCGACCCCAAGGCCGGCAGGTTCTCGGTGCCGAACTGGATCAGGTTGCCGTTGTTGACGCGGAAGACGACCCGCGCGCCCTCGACGAGCAGGCCGCCCTGGACGACGTCGAAGTCGACGAACCAGACGTGGGAGGCCGGCTGGCCGGAGCGGGCGAGGTTGAGGACGAGCGACTTGGGGTCGACGCCCAGCATGCCGGCGACCTTGGGCAGGAAGCCGCGGGCGATCGTCTCCATGGCGGCGAGGTCGATCTTCTTGCCGCCCGGCTTCAAGGACACGCCCAGCTTGTCGATGGTCAGGGAGTTGCCTTTGCCCGGGATCCAGGCGATGCCGCCGCCCTCGGCGAAGGCGACCAGGCCGTGCCGCTTGTCGACCGCGGCGCGCCACTCGACCGGAGCGGAGAGGCGGAAGGTCGACCACGCCGACTGGGTGGCCTGGGCGACCGCGCTCTGCACGTCCTCGAGCGGCTCGACCTGCTCGGAGGGCTGCAGGCGCTCGCTCCGGAACTGCAGGCTGGTGAGCGTGTCATTGCCCTGCTTCATGATCTGGGCGTGGGCGCCGCCGGTAAAAAACGTGGCGAGCGCCAGGATACAGAGGAGCACATACGACAGGTGTACACGAGACTTTGCCATCATGAATTGTCCCCCTCCTCGGGGACCCCGCAAAAGAGGTTTACTGCCTACGACACCTGAAACGGAGGCGGCGACGAGCCGCGCTACCGGGAATGCCGAGAGAGGTCAGCTCATGTTGGCCTGTCCTGCTATGCTGTCGACGACACCTCGATGCTTTGCCTGGATGGATTCATAAAATGAGTCGTATGCCTATGAATGGTGCTCGACAGGGCCAGAAGCGCGCCCTTCCCCGCGCGGCGGCCTGGGCTCTCGCCCCGCTCCTCCTCGGCGCCGCCCTCCTGGCGTCGCCCGCCGGGACCGCCCGTCCCGCCGTCGCCGCCAAGCCTCAGCGGGCGGCCGGCGGGCCCCGGCCGTCGACTCCCAACCTGGTCCTCCTCACCCTGGACACCACCCGCGCCGACCACCTCGGGGCCTGGGGCTGGCCGCACGCGCACACCCCCAACCTCGACGCCCTGGCCGCCCGCGGCACCCGTTTCGCCCGCTGCGACACGGCGGCGCCCATCACCCTGGTCTCCCATTCGACCCTGCTGACCGGCCTTTTCCCGCCGCGCCACGGGGTGCGCGACAACGGCACCTTCGTCCTCCCGGCGAAGATCGAGACTGTGGCCGAGCGGCTGGCGGCCGGGGGTTACGACACCGCGGCGGTCGTCTCGGCGATCGTCCTCGCCCGCCGCCAGGGGCTCGACCAGGGGTTCCGCATCTATGACGACGACATGGGGTCGGGGTACGCGGCGGGGACGGTGGTTTCCGAGCGCCAGGCCGAGAAGACGACGGCGGCGGCCATCGCCGCCCTCGGCAACCTGAAGCCGCCCTTCTTCCTCTGGGTCCACTACTTCGACCCCCACGAGGAGTACCGGCCGCCCACCAAGTTCGCCGACGCCGCGACCGGCCCGAACCGGCTCTACGACGGCGAGATCGCCTACATGGACGAGCAGATCGGCGAGCTCCTGAAGAAGCTTCCGCCGGGGACCGACGTGCTGGCGGTGGGCGACCATGGCGAGATGCTCGGCGAGCACGGCGAGCTCACCCACGGCCTCCTCCTCTACCAGGGGGTGCGGCGGGTGCCCCTGATCCTCGCCGGGCCGGGCATCCCCGCCGGGCAGGTCGAGAGCGCCCTCGTGCGCACCGCCGACCTCACCCCGACCCTCCTCACCCTGGCCGGCCTGCCGGTCCCCAAGAGCCTCGACGGGGTGAGCCTGCTCCCCCTGCCGGCCAAGGGGGACGCGCGCCAGAGCTACAGCGAGAGCTTCCTCCCCTTCTTCGCCTACAAGTGGTATCCGCTGCGCTCGCTCTCCACCGAGCGCTTCCTCTACATGCAGGGTCCGAAGGGGAGCCTCTACGACCTGGCGGGGAAGGGCGGCGAGGGGGTCGACCTCGCCCCCGGGCAGGCGGCGTCGGCCCGGCGCTGGGAGGGAGACTTGAAGAGCTTCCTCCACGCTCACGGCGAGACTCTGGAGACCTCGGTGCGCCAGGAGAACATCCTCACCGAGGAGCAGCGGCGCCAGCTCGCGAGCCTCGGCTACGCGGGGGGCGGCGGCGGCGGCAAGGTGACCGGGAGCCTGCCCGATCCGCGGCAAATGACCGATGTCGCCCAGGCCCTGCACGGGGCGGCGGCGGAGATCCAGCAGGGGCACTGCGCGACCGCGCTCCCGGCGCTCCAGAAGATCGTCCAGCGCGATCCCCACAACTTCCCGGCCCTGGACCTCGCGGGAACCTGCCTCAAGGAGGCCGGGCGGACCGAGTCGGCCCTCGCCCTCTTTGAGAGGGCGGCCAAGGAGAACGACCTCTCCCCCGTGCCGCTCGCCAACGCCGCCGGGGCGCTCCTGGCCCTCGGCCGCAAGCAGGAGGCCGAGCGCGAGTACCGCAAGGCTCTCACCCTCGACCCCACCCTCCCCGAGGCGGCGGCCAATCTGGCGAAGCTCCTGCGCGAGCGCGGCGACCGGGCGGGGGCGGCGGCGGTCTTAGACACCGCCTTGAAGGGCGGCGCCCACTCCTCCGACGTCTTCCTCGAGCGCGGCCTGGCGCGGGCCGAGTCGGGGAACGTCTCCGGCGCCCTCTCCGACTTCCGGGAGGCCGCCCACCGCGACCCCCAGAACCCCGTGCCGCTCGAGAACGCCGCCCGGGCCGCCTACCAGCTCCACCAGGTGCGGGTCTCGGCCCAGCTCTACGAGGAGCTCCTGCGCCTCGCCCCCACCCGGCTCGACCTCTGGAAGACCCTGGGGGCGCTCTACTACTACGAGCTGGGGGACAAGGGAGACGCTCTCCGCGCCTTCCGGCAGGCGCTCCGGCTCGAACGCGACCCGGGCGAGAGGGGCAAGCTCGAGACCCTGGTCCGCGAGCTCGAGGGGTAGGCCCCTCCCTCGGGGTCAGACCCGGATGAGCATCGGCACCTCCCGGCCCTTGCCGCCGCCGTCCCAGGTGACCTGGACGACGAAGCGCAGGAGGTCCGCCCCGACGTTGGGGGCGAGGTTCCGGCGCTTCAGCCGGACCTCGGCGCGGCCGGCGGCGCCGAAGGCGGCCGTCGTCCCTTCCGCCACCCGGTGGAAGGTCGCCTTGGCGTTGGGGAGCGGGCGGCCCTCGCCGTCCTGGGCGACGAGGCGCAGGGTGACGACGTCGCTCTGCGGATCGATGGCCTCGTCGCCGTCCGCCGCGCCGCAGACGTAGGGCGCCGGCGCCTCCCCCTTGAGCACCTGGGCGAGGATCTGCCGCACCGGCGGCGAGTCCCAGATGCGGGCGTGCGGGAAGGGGATGCCGCTCACCGGGTAGACGCCGATCGGCAGATAGAAGGTGCGGACGCTGGGACCGCGCAGCCAGGAGGACGAGGCCAAGGCCACCGTGCCGTCCCCCTGGTCGGTCTCCGAGAACTGGAGGCCGCCGTCCGCCGCCAGGACGCAGCGGGTCCCCACCGGCACCCCCCAGCCGGCGACGTTGGTGATCGGCGGAAAGGGAACGCCGCCCGGGAGGGCGATCGGGTTCGCCCGCGCCCCCAGCCGGGCGTTGGCCGAGCGGGCCCGCTCCCGCATGTCGTCCCGGCCGGCGGGGATCCAGGCGGTGTCGACGAGCGGCCCCACGGTCGCCCCCGCGGCGGTGATGAAGAGGTTGAGCGGCTTGCCGAAGGGGTCGTGGAGGTCGGTTCTCGCGGGGTCGGGGGGGAAGAGGTCGTAGGCGGCCTGGGCGTGGCTCATGACCTCCTGGACCTCCTCGGCGGAGAGGAAGGTGACGAGGAAGCGGATCGCCACCCCGCGCGCCACGTTCTCGACCGCCGCCAGGTTCCCCGCCCAGGGGACGCCGAAGGCGAGCACCTGCTCGATCCTGGCCGCGAGCTCCGGCCGGGTTTCGAGCAGCCGCCGGAACACCAGCCCGCCGGTCGAGTGGACGAGGGCGACGACCCGGGCGCCGGAGCGGGTCGCGAGCTCGTCGATGGCGCGGGCGAGGTCGTCCTGCACGGTGGGATCGTCGACCGCCTTGCGCCAGTCCCAGCCCACGGGCCGGAAGAGGTCGTCGTCTAAAGGGGTGTAGCCGAAGTCGCGCAGCAGGTCATAGAGCGACTGCGCCTGCTTGGCGATCCCCAGGATGTCGCGGATCGGCTCGCCCGCCACGACGTCGCCGGGCGGATCGTCGGGGCCGACGAGGAGCCGCAGGAGCTCGCGCTTGCGCGCCGGGTCGAGCAGGTCGGAGAGGGCGGGCGGGAAGACGAGCCGGCCGGTCGAGCGCTGGCGCAGCTCGCTGGCCGGGAAACCGGGCACGAAGACGACGGGCTTGACTGCCATGTCGGGACCTCCTTCGATTCATCAGACGGCCAGGGGTTTCAGTTTCTCCCATTTCCGCCCTTGCCGGAATCGGCGTTACGGGGCACAATAGCCCCGTTTCTCAAATACAGGGTCGTTCTCCCCGATCGTCCCTCGCCCGTGCACCCTACGCTGGGGGCGGCCGCGGAACGGAGGTCTGTTTTTGCTCAAAGATTTCCTGCGCAAGGTTTCCCTCTTCGCGGACCTGGAGGAGGACCAGCTCGAGCGCCTGGCGGGGTGCGCGGGCGAGGAGAGCTATCCGGCCAACCACGTCCTCTTCCGCGAGGGCGATCCCGTCGACTCGTTCTACCTCGTCCGCGAGGGGGGCGTCACCGTCTTCAGGGACACCAAGGGCAAGCCCATCCAGCTCCTCGCGCGCCTGGAGGAGGGGGGGTACTTCGGCGAGATGGGGCTCTTGAACCGTGCCCGCCGCCTCGCCTCGGCGCGCACCGCCGGCCCCACCCGGCTGCTGCGGATCGGCAAGACCGACCTCCTGCAGGTGCTCGCCGACAACCCGGGTCTGGAGCTCCGGTTCCGGGCCGAGATCATCCGCCGGCACGGGGTCAACG
>JAXDLD010000305.1:0-3612 GCA_034666805.1 Acidobacteriota bacterium | reverse complement strand
AACTTCCACAGCGACTCGACCTGGCGCGAGATCGACGCCTGGGTCCGCACCTTCGGCGTCCCCGCCATGGACGCGATCCGCGCCGCCACCTACTGGCCGGCGGTCTTCATGAAGGTCGACAAGGACGTCGGTACGGTCACGGCGGGCAAGTACGCCGACGTCATCGCCGTGCGGGGGGACGTGCTACGGCACGTCGATCTACTGCAGAACGTGGACGTGGTGATCCAGCACGGGGTGCGGTACCGGTAGAGGCGCTGTCCTTCAATCGTCCTCGCCCACGCCAGAGCTTCCGGGAGCTACCAGCGGCTCGGGGCGCGGGGTCGGCTCCCGCCAGGGGAGGGTGTCCGGGGCGAAGACCGGCGCCGCTGGCGAGACGACGGCGGTAGCGCTCCCGGCGGGACGGCCGAAGGAGACGATCTGCTCCCAGTCGCGGGGGAGGTCGTCGCCGAAGATCACCAGGAGGTCGCCGGGCCGGGCAGTCTCCAGACCCCGGCGGACCGCCACCTCCTCGTCGAGGACCCCGGGGGCGATGCGCTCGGCTGGGAAGCCGGCGGCTAAGAGCCCCTCCCGGAGCAGCTCCCCCACCACCCCCGTCTCCCGGCCGCGGCGGTTGTCGTCCTCGCGCAGGAGGATGAGGTCGAAGGCTGGCGCCGAGGCTTGGCCGAGCTCGCGGATGTCGTCGTCCCGGCGGTCGCCGGGGGCGGAGACGATGCCGATCCGCCGGCCGTTGACGGTCAGGCCGCGGATGGTCTTCGCCATCGCCTCCATGCCATGGGCGTTGTGGGCGTAGTCGAGGAGCACCCTGAAGGGGTGCTCGTTATAGAAGTTCATCCGCCCCGGAGTCTGGAAGAAATCGGTCGTGAAGGTGCGGAGGCCCTGCCGGATGTTCTCCAGGCTCACCCCCAGGCCGAGGGCGATGGCGGCGGCGAACATGGAGTTCTGGACGTTGTGGATGGCGTGACCCTCGACCGTCGCCGGGATCTGCCGGGCGAGGAGGAGCGGGATCGGGTCCTCCCCTTCGTAGAGGACGAGCTGGCGGCCGTTGAGCGTCTCCTCCAGCACCATCGCCCGGCCGCGCGCCCGGATGTGCTCGCGCACCCGCTCGTTGGCGCGGTCCAGAGTCACGTAGAAAGGCTGGGCCGGGCTGTGCTCGGCCATCGCCGCCACCCGCGGGTCGTCGGCGTTCAAGACGACGAAGTTCTGCGCCACCTCGGCGATCACCTGCTTGACCTCCGCCAGCTCCTCCAGATCGTTGATCCCCCCCATCCCCAGGTGGTCGGAGGCGACGTTCAGGATCGCCCCGACGTTGCACTTGCGCCACCCGAGCCCCGAGCGCACGATGCCGCCGCGGGCGGTCTCCAGGACCGCCGCGTCGACCGTCGGGTCGCGCAGCACGAGGTGGCTCGCCCACGGCCCGGTCATGTCGCCGGCCACGGTCAGGACGCCGTCGATGTAGACCCCGTCCGAGGTCGCCATCCCCACGGTGTGGCCGGAGAGCTTGAGGATGTGGCCGACCATGCGGGTGGTCGTCGTCTTGCCGTTGGTACCGGTGATGGCGGCGATGGGGATACGGGAGGGCGTGCCGTGCGGGAAGAGCATCTCGATCACCGGCCCGGCGACGTCGCGCGGCGTCCCCTCGGTGGGGGCGGTATGCATGCGGAAGCCGGGGGCGGCGTTGATCTCGACGATCGCCCCGCCCACCTCCTTGTGGCTGCGGCTGATGTCCGGGCAGATGAAGTCGACGCCGCCGACGTCCAAGCCGATCGCCTTCACCCCGCGCTCGGCCATGATCCGGTTGTCGTAGTGGAGGACGCCCGTCTTGTCGATCGACGTGCCGCCGGTCGACAGGTTCCCCGTCGAGCGCAGGTAGAAGACCTGCCCCTCGGGGAGGACCGAGTCGGGCCCGAGCCCGGCCGCCTCCAGCAGCCGCAGCGCCTGGTGATCGAGCTCCAGCCGGGTGAGCACCTTCTCGTGCCCCACCCCGCGCCGCGGGTCGGCGTTGACCTCCTCGACGAGCTCGGCCACCGTCCTCCGGCCATCGCCGGCGATCCGCCCCGGTACCCGCTCGGCGACCGCCACCACCCGGCCGTTGACGACGAGGATGCGGTAGTCGCTCCCGGTGTGGAAGGTCTCGACGATCACCGTGCGCGCCTCCTCGCGCGCCTTCTCGTAGGCGGTCCGCACCTGCTCTTCGGTCGTCAGGTGGATCGCCACCCCGCGGCCATGGTTGCCGTCGAGCGGCTTGACGACCACGGGATAGCCCAGCCGGCCGGCCGCTTCCGCCGCCTCGTCCCCGTCGTAGACCAGCTCCTGGCGCGGCACGGGGAGGCCTAAGTCCTGGAGGATCTGGTTGGTCAGACGCTTGTCCGAGGCGATCTCGACCGCCGTGTGGCGGGTCTCGCTCGTCACCGTGGCCTGGATGCGCCGCTGGTACCTGCCATGCCCGAGCTGGACGAGCGAGCGGTCGTTCAAGCGGATCCACGGGATCTCGCGCTCCTCGGCGGCGCGCACGAGGGCGGCGGTCGAGGGGCCGAAGGCGCGGCGCTGGGCGAGCCGGACGAGCCGTTCGAGCTCGGCCTGGTATTCGAACGGCGAGGGGTCGAAAGCCTCGCGCTCGGGCGGCAGGAGGTGATGGAGGATACGGAGGGCGAGCTCCCCCGCCGCGATCCCCACGCTCTCCTCCAGGAAGCTGTAGATGACGTGGTACTGGCCGCGCGGCAGGTTGTGGCTCCGCGTCTTGCCGTAGGCGACCCGGGTGCCGGCCAGGCACTGGAGCTCGATCGCCACGTGCTCCTGGACGTGCCCGAGCCAGGTCCCCTCGTCCTCGGTCAGCCGGCGGACGAAGCCTCCCGGCTCCTTGTACGAGCAGCCGTGCTCGGAGAGGGTGGGGATCCAGGCGAGGAGCCGCTCGTTGAAGCCGGGGAGCTTCTGGGTCGGGAAGTCCTCGAGCTCGCCCAAGTCGACCTTCAGGCGGATGACGGGCCGCAGCGCGTAGAGGTTCGGGCCGCGGTAGACACGGGTCTCGAGGATCTTCATGGCACGGCTCCCTCACGAGGTCACGGGGCGCTTCATAGCACGCGGGCGGGCGCCCGGCAACAGGGCCTAAAGAAAAGTGGCGCCCCGGGAAGGGCACGACCCGGAGCGCCGATCCTGCATGAAGCCGTGAGGAGCCGCCGCAGGAAGTTGAAGCCAAGCTATGAAGTCGACTAGATGGTGATGGTCTCGCCGTCCAGACCGGTGAACTGGAAGCCCTGGAACCTCTCGTTGTAGTCCGCGCGCTGGTCGCGCAGGATGCTGACCGCGACCGCCTGGCCGAGCCGCATGGCGCCATAGCCGTCGGTCCGCCAGTGCACACCCGAGATGTTCCGAGCGGTGGCGACGTTCGAGGCGAGCTTGTTGAGCTCGCCGCCGATCGTCAGGTCGGCGCCGGTGTAGGGCTCGACCGAGACGCCGTCGGAGCTCACCTGGACCGGGAAGGGCACGAGCTGCTTCTCGTCGAACATCGCCTTCAGGACCGTGATGCAGGCGCCGGCGACCGTGGCATGGCCCGAGCCGTAGGCCGGGTGGGTGGGACACCCCTCGGCGAACGGCATCGGCAGCAGGTAGGAGCCG
>JAXDLD010000304.1:0-6206 GCA_034666805.1 Acidobacteriota bacterium | reverse complement strand
TTCCGTGTAGTCGGGTCGCTCCTCTATAAGGTGTCTGAAGAAATTTGCGTCCACTAAACCGCGACGCCTTAACTCGTCTACGAGCCACGACGCTATGTGTTTCGTGGAACCTTCTAGTACCCTTGGTACTTCAGAGCTGTCAATCGGGAGGGAATAGAGGAAGCGCCTCAGGCTTTCCGAACTTGAAAATAGTTCTTCCAGTAGGTTCACGAGGTCCGTTTCTTTACTCATGCTTATAGCTACCCAACTGTTGCGTCGAGCTTTTCGAAATGAAAGTGCTCGCTTCGAGGAGATCCGAAGGTCCAGCGGCTAGTCTGTAGCTCGACCATTTTCTTTAGCACGGTTGCGTTTTCCAGTTATACAGTCTCACTACCGATGACCATACCTCCGCGCCCTCGTTCAAGCCGCGCAAGCCATGTTACCAGCATCAACCTGGACATAGCGTAGCTCCAGGCCATGGCGGCGTCAACGGCATGAGTGCATGCAAATAAGTCCGATAGGCACATGGCTCGATGCCTCCGACGCTTTATGGTACGAGTAGTCGAAATTCCCTCACCCCATGAACCCCAGATCCGGCCGGCTGAACCGCCCCAGATTCGGGAAGATCGTCCCCATGTCCGCGCTCGCTACCCCGAACCACCGCGCGAGAGTCGCCGAGTACTCGTCGACCGAGGTGGTGGGAATCCATCTCCCCTGGCCGGAGTCGTCGGGGCCGTCTTCCACCAGGGTCGGCACCGTCCCGTAGAGGTTCCCCCCCGCGACCGCGCCGCCGACGATGAGCTGGTGGCTGCCCCAGCCGTGGTCGGAGCCGCCGCCGTTGCTGGGGAAGGTGCGGCCGAAGTCGGAGGCGGTGAAGCTGGTCACGTTGCTCGCCACGCCGAGCTCGATCGTGGCGTTGTAAAACGCCGTCAAGGAGGTAGAGAGGTCGGCCAGGAGATCGGTCTGGGCGGCGAGCTGGCCACCGTGGGTGTCGTAGCCGTCTGCGGCGCAGAAGAAGACCTGGCGGGAGAGGCCGAGCTGCGCGCGGACGGAGATGAGCTGGGCGATCGTGTGGAGCTGGCTGCCTAAGTCGGTGGCGGGGAAGACCGTGGCGAGGGCCGGCGCCTGGGCAAGCGCAGTCTGTAAGAGCTGGTTGTTGTCGAGGGCCCGGCGCGTGACGTCGCCGGCCGCGTTGACGAGGAGGTTCCCCGTCGTCGGGGCAAGCAGGCTGCGGATGGCGCGGGAGACCGGATCGCCGCCCGGGCCGTCGGTAAAGGCGTCCAACCCTAAGCTGCCGTCGGGCGAGATCTGGTACTGGGTCACGAAGTCGCCCACCTGGAAGACGTTCGAGCCCGCGAGGGACATGCTCATCGAGACCTGGGAGCTGCCGTTCAGGGAGCGCAGGAGGTCCGCCGTCCGGCCGCCCCAGCCGGTGCGGGGCGGCTGGTCGGGGATCGAGGTCTGCCAGTGGACCTGCTGGTCGCTGTGCGAGAAGAGCTGCGGCGGCGCCGCCACGCTGCCGTTGAGGAACTGGGTGCGGGTCAGGGGGGCCACGAGCGGCCCGACGTTGGCGAGGATCGCCATCCGGTGCTGGGCGAAGAGCCCCTGGAGGCCGGGGAGGCTGGGGTGGAGCCCCCAGGTCCGGCCGTCGGAAGTCGTCGGGGTGATCGGCAGGAGCGAGCCTTGCGGCAGGGCGAGGGCCCCGCGGCCCGCCGCGTAGCCCAGGTAGTCGCTCCCGGTGCGCGGCACGAGCAGGTTGTTGCTGTCGTTGCCGCCGTAGAGGAAGAGGCAGACCAGGGCCTTGTAGTCGCTCCCGATCCGCGGCAGGGTGGCCGCCGCGGCGTTGATGTTGCCGAGGTCGAAGAGGGTGCGGACGATCGACGTGCTCCCCACGGCGGCGCAGACCGTGTTGCGGAGGAACTGGCGGCGGCTGGTGGGCATCGATCTCTCCTTCTCTAGCGCTGGACCAGGTACTCCGGCGAGGTCACGATCAGGCGGAGCGCCGCCTGGACCCGATCGGTGGGATCGGCGAGCTCCGGGTCGCTCAAGGTGTTGATGAGGATCGTCCGCGTCGACGGAGACATGCCATTCGACATCAACAGGAGGTTCAACGAGTCGACGAGCTGGGCCGGCCCTCCAGCCCCTCCGGCGATCGCCACCAGGCTCGCGATGTTCAGAGTGACGACGTCGGTGCTGTCGCCGGTGTTGTCGAAGCCGTCATAGATGATGAAGCGCATGAAGTTGGCGCTGCCGATGGCCGAGGTCTCGGTGAAGATCTGGAATTCCGGCGCGGCGAGGCCCGCCGTGGCGACCGGCCCGGGGAGCGAGAAGTCCGGCTTGAAGAAGTTGAAGACGGTGGGCGAGCGGAGCGGGTTCTGGGCGAGGCCGAAGGCCGGGTCTTCGAGGTACCAGAAGCGGAACTTGCCCGAGGGCGCCGCGGCGTGGAGGGCGCGGAGCAGCCCCCCTAAGCGGACGATCGGCTCGCGCAGGTGCCCGTAGCCCTGGTTGCCGGTGACCGCCTCGGCCCGCGCCTCGTAGTCCTTGAGGATCGCCCGGATCACCGCCTGCATATCGCCGCGCACCCCGCGTCCGTTGTCGGCGAAGACCTGGGCCACCCGGTAGACGTAGCCCGGGCTCGGGTTGCTCGTCACCAGGCGCTCAATCAGCAGGCGGGAGATGAAGGGGCCGACGTTGGGGTGGTTGAAGATGGCGTCGAGCGCCGCCTTCAGGTCCTGCGCCGGGGTGCCGCCGGGGGTCGTGACGCCGTCGAGCAGGAGTTTCCCGCCCGCCGAGTGGTGGCTCGACCAGGCCGCCATGGGGATGCGCCAGCTCTCGGCCGGGTCGTAGAAGAGGTCGGGATCGGTCGTGTCGTTGCCGCCGAAGCTCCAGCCGGTGAAGGCGTGGGCGAAGCCCATCACATTGTCCTGGCTGTAGGTCGGGATGGGGAGGCCGCGGGCGTCGATCTGGAGCGTGCCGTCCGGGAAGACCCTGTTGAGACCGATCGAGAAGAGCTGGAGGATCTCCCGGGCGTAGTTCTCGTTCGGGATCTGACCGGTGGACGGGTCCTCCTTGTCGTTCCCCAGCATGTCGAGGTAGACCCCCATCGCCGGGCTCAAGGTCACGTCCTCCAGGAGCTGCCGGTAGTTGCCGAAGGCGTCGCGCTCCAGGAGGTCCATGTAGGCGGCGAGGCCGTCGGGGGCGTTGGCCACGTTCGAATTGACATCCGAGACGACGAAGATCTCCGAGAGGGCGAGGGCGACCCTCTGGCGGAGCGGATCGGGCGCCTGGACCGCCTGCTTCCAGATCGACTCCATGACCTGGTTCGAGGAGGGGTCCTCCCCCGTGGCGACCGCCGCGTCGAGGTAGGCGAGGTGAGGGGTGAGCGGCGCCCGGAACTGCTGGTCGAGCCAGGCGTCGAAGCCCTGGGTCTGGAGGGCCGTGATCTCCGCCGAGGTCGGGCCGTAAGTCGCCTGGGAGAGGAAGCGCGCGGCGTCCCGGGCGGTCGGCGGGCCGGTGGGGAGCGGCGGCGGCGGGGGAGGGGGAGTGAAGACCTGGGCCCCGGTCGAGAGCAGGAACTGGCCGCGGATCTCCCCCGAGGGATAGCGCGAGGTGTGGATGTTGACGTAGGTCCGGCCGGAGCGGATGGCGTCGGCGATCTGGGCGACCGTCGTCGTGCCCACCGGCACGAAGGTCCACAGGTAGGAGCCGTCGGCCTGCGGGGTGGCGGCGTCGATGTCGAAGAGGATCGGGCCGCTGGTGCCGGGGTCGGCGGGGCCGTGGACGTGGGCGCCGGTCACCGGGGTCGTCAGGTTCGCATAGTGGACCCGGAGGACCGCCGAGAGCCCGTCGGCGGCGAGAAGGAGCGACGCCGAGCCGTTGCCGGTCGACTGCGCCACCCCCTCGGGAAGAATGTTGGCGAGGAAGAGGCTCGGCTGGTGGCCGAGGGTGTAGACGCCGGAGACGACCGCGCTGTCGGTCAGGCCGTCCAGGTAGGCGATCGCCTGGACCGTGGCCGTGCTCGGGAGGGAGAAGACGCCGGTGTAGAGAGTCCCCGTGGTGCGGGTCGGGGGCGTGCCGTTGGTGGTGTAGCGGATCTGGGCGCCTGGAGTGCTGGTCACCAGGGTGAGGGTCTGGCTGCCGGGGTAGGAGCCGGGGGCGGGGGTGAAGACCGGCGGGGCGACCGCGGTCACGTCGGTGCCAGCGGGCGCGAAGTAGCCGGTGACATCGACGAGGACCTGGACGCCCCCGGAGCCCAGGCGCGCCGCGCAGGCGACCCCGCCATCGGCTCCCAGGAGGAGAATCGCGTTGTTGCCGCGGACCTGGTTGGGCGAGTAGTTGATCGTCGAAGTGACGGGCAGGGCGCCGCCAGCGGGGTAGAGGGTGAGGAAACCGGGGGCGGAAGGCCCCACGACCGTGATGTTGGCCATGATCGCCGTGGCCCCGGTCGAGATCCCGCAGCGCCCGGCGAGGTTCCAGACCCGGGTCGAGCCGGCGGTGAGGAAGGGCCCGCCGTAGGGGGCAGGGCTGTTGCGGGTGTCGACCGCCCGGCAGGGCGGGACCGTGTAGTAGCTGGTGCCCCCCTGCGCCCGGGCCGGCCCGGCGAGCGCCATGGCGGCGAACGTGGCGAGCACGGCTAAGCCCACGGCGAGAGAACGTACGGCGGCACGCGCGGCGTCTTCCAGCACCTTCCGCACCTCCAGTGGACCTTGAATGGGACTGCGGAGGAGAGCCTAGCAAAGATATCGGTATGTTTCAATAAGCTAGCTGCTGGGGGATCGCTGTATCGGGGTCTTGACGCAACCCGTGATATGCTACTGAGACATTATTCAGCTGTCCGCACTTCCCATGGAGGAGGACTCATGCCCCAAGCCGGCGCACCGCTCCCACACTTTTGGCCCCGGAGAGGGTCTCTCTCCGCCTGTTTCCTGGCCCTGTCCCTGGTCGTCGCTGCGACACCACTGCTGGCCGGGGTGAACGCCTGGACCCCCGTCGGCCCGGACGCGGGCTTCGTCAACACGTTCGCCGTGGCGGCGGGACCGGCCGGGGCGATCTATGCCGCGACCGCCGACGCGGGGGTGTGGAAGAGCACGGATCGCGGTGCCACCTGGTCTCCCGCCAACGGCCAGCTCGGGGACCTCGGGGTGCTCGACCTGCGCGCCGATCCCGTGGACCCCGCGACTCTCTATGCGGCGACGGCGACAGCCCTCTACAAGACGGTCGACGGCGGCGCGACCTGGCGGCCGATCCTCAATGGCTACGTGGCCAAGGTGGCGGTCGCGCCCTCCTCGCCGATCACCGTCTACGCCGAGTTCCTCTGGCTCGGGCACATCCCCCGGGTCTACCGCAGCCGCGACGGCGGCGCCACCTGGCGCTTCGCCGACTTCGGCCTGCGGACCTCGCCGCTCGGGCCGTTCGGGCTGGAGATCGATCCCCGCGACTGGGAGACCGTCTTCACCCTCTTCGCTCTCGGCGTCGACGCCACGGCGGACGCCGGCCGGCACTGGAAAGAGGTCCTGCCGATCGAACACGCCCTCGAGGCGGCGATCTCCCTGGCCCTCGATCCGCATGCTCCCGGGACGCTCCTCGCCGGATCTTCCGAGGTGCGGAGGAGCGTCGACGGCGGCGCCACCTGGAGCGCGACGACCGGAATCGAAGTGCGGAGGAGCGAGGTCACCAGCCTGGCCTTCGACCCCCGGATCTCCGGCGTCGCCTATGCCGGGACCGGGCCCGGCCCGGCCTGGTTCCCCTTTCCTGGAGTGGGGCGGATCTACAAGAGCGTCGACGGCGGCTCGACCTGGAACCGTCAGGTCGACGGCCTCGACCAGGTCAATGCCCTGGCGGTCGATCCGCTGCTGGCCCGCCGGGTCTTCGCCGCCACCGATCGCGGCGTGCTGCGCACCCTGAACGGGGGCCGGAGCTGGGCCGACGCCAACCGCGGCCTCCGGGCGAGCCAGATCCGGTCGGTCACCTTCGACCCCGGCGCTCCGCGGACCCTCTATGCCACCGCCGAGGCTAACAAGCAGTTCCTCGGAGTCTTCAAGAGCACCGACGGCGGCGGCAGTTGGGCCCCGGCGCTCCAGGGCCTCGGTTCCGTCACGTTCCCCACCCGCGTGGCTCCCGTCGGCCGGGTGATCGCGGTGCCCGGCGCGCCCCTTTATGCCGCGGGCTCCGGGCAGCTCGACCGCAGCCTCGACGGCGGCGCGACCTGGCAGCCCCTCCGCACCGGG
>JAXDLD010000303.1:0-6122 GCA_034666805.1 Acidobacteriota bacterium | reverse complement strand
GCCGTACGTCGCCGCCGCAGGCCCGACCGAGGTAGTTGCCGAAGAGCGTCAGCGCCAAGGCGTGGTTCCCCAGCTCCGCGGAGGTGGTTCGTAACTCGGAATCCTTCCCCTTCACCCCGAGCCGGCGCAGCAGCTCTGCCCCCGCCTCTGGAGACAGAGTCTCCAGGTCCACCTGCGGCGCGGTCTTCGGGAAGTTCTCCAGGTCGGCGATACGCTCCCGGGTGGTGACGACGCAGAGGCCGGGGTTGCTCCCGGCCAGAGATTTCAAGAAGGCAGCCAGGCCCGGGTCCTTGAGCCGCCCGCCGAGGGGACCCGGCGGGTGCTGGAGGGGCTCGACGCCGTCGAGCACGAGGAGGGTCTTCTCCTCCCGCACAAGTTCGGCCAGCCGCAGCCCACGGTCCCGCGGTGCTCCGGCCTTGGGATCGGGATCGCCGAAGAAGCGCAGTGCGGAATCGAGGAAGCGGTCGGCCGAGGTGACGCGCTCCTCGGTACCCTGGCTGTAGAAGGACCAGTCGAGCACCCGCCTGGCGCCGCGCCAGCCGTCGGCGGCCATGCGGTCGAGCCAGCGCCCCACCAGGGACGACTTGCCCACCCCGCCGAAGGCCACGAAGGTGAGCACGTGGACGCTCGGGTCCTCCCAAGCCGCGTCGAGCCGGGCGAGCTCCGTCTCGCGTCCTACGAAGAGCGGACCGGAGGTGGGCAAGCGGCCGATGTCAAGGTGGGGGAGGGAAGAAGAGAACGCCGTCCGCGGCGCGGCGGCCAAGAGATCCTGGATCTCCTGGGCCAAGGCCGAAAGAACCTCCTCCACCTGATGATCGGTACCTCCCGAAAGGGGGACGCCATCCTGGGGCCGGGACTGGATCGGAGAGAGCCAGCTCACTCTCTGCCAGGGACAGGGACGCACGATCAGCGGAATCACCAGGAGCCCCTCGGCCTTCCGCCGCTCCAGCAGACGCGGGACCTCCTGGCCCAGGATGAACCGCGAAGTCAGGAAATCGGCGGAGATGAGCAGCACGGCGGCAACCGCGCGGCGCATGGCCTGCTCGATCTCCGGGAACCAGTCGGAACCGGGGGCGAGCCTCCGGTCCTCCCAGACCTCGAGTACCCCCTCCGGTTCGAGGACCCGGAGCTGCTGGACGAGGCGGTCCTTCCAGCCCTCATCTCTATGGCTGTAGCTGACGAAGACCGTGGGGCGGTCCGGTTGGGTGCTCGCGTCTGGCGGCAATTACAGGAGGATTGTATCCTGTGAAACCGGCGCACACTTCCTGCGTTCCTCGTCGACGATGAAGTGCGAAGCCAGGAAGTGTGGGCGGCGGAGTTACGGGCCGTCTTGGAAGCGGGGTAGGCACAAAGGGGGCGGCAGGGAGCGCGGATGGAGGTGAAGACCCCAGACGAGCCCGCAGGGGCGTGATAACGTCCTCCGCTCATCATGGACAGCGCCGAGGAAACCCCGAGCGTCCGCGTGCGCGGGGTCACCAAGCGCTTCGCCGACGTCACGGCGGTCGACGACGTCTCCTTGAGCGTCCAGCGCGGCGAGTTCTTCTCGCTCCTGGGGCCCAGCGGCTGCGGCAAGACCACCCTCTGGCGGCTGATCGGCGGCCTGGAGACGCCGACCGCCGGGACCATCGCGATCGGCGGCGCCGACATGACGGAGGTGCCAGCCCACCGCCGGCCGGTCAACCTGGTCTTCCAGCAGTATGCCCTCTTCCCGCACCTCTCGGTGGCCGAGAACGTCGGCTTCGGCCTGCGCTACCAGGGCCTCCCGCGCGCCGCCCAGGCCGCCCGGGTGGCGGAGACCCTGGCCCTCGTCCGCCTCTCGGGGCTCGACCGCCGCCGCCCCGACCAGCTCTCCGGTGGCCAGCGCCAGCGGGTGGCCCTCGCCCGCGCGCTCGCCCTCGGGCCCCAGGTGCTGCTCCTCGACGAGCCGCTCTCCGCCCTCGACCGCATGCTGCGGGAGGAGATGCAGGTCGAGCTCAAGGGTCTCCAGCGCCGGGTGGGGATCACCTTCCTCCTCGTCACCCACGACCAGGAGGAGGCGCTCGCCATGAGCGACCGGGTGGCAGTGATGCACGGCGGCCGGGTTGAGCAGGTGGGCGCCCCGGCCGAGGTCTACGACGCCCCGGCGACCCCCTTCGTGGCCTCCTTCCTGGGCGCCTCGAACTTCTGGAGCGCCGAGGTGCGGGCGGTCTCCGGGGAGGGCCTCGCGCTCGCTCTTCCCGGGGGAGCCGGCCTCGACGTTCGGGTTCCGCCCGGCCGCACCTTCTCTCTAGGGGAGACCGTGCGGCTCCTCGTCCGTCCCGAGAAGCTCACCCTCGCCGCCGCCGCCCCGGAGCACGGTCCGGCTCTCCCGGTCACCGTCGGCGACCGGATCTACCAGGGGGCGAGCACGACCTGGATCTTGAGCGACGAGCGCGGGGAGCGGTTCGTCGTCTACGAGCAGAACGCGGGCGGGACAGGAGAGAGGCTGGAACCGGGGAGCCGTGGGTTCCTCACCTGGGACCCGCGGCACACGGTCGTGCTAGCCGGCGGGTAGAGCGGAATCTTAGCTACCCGAGCATGGTTAAAATGTATGGAGGATCTAAAATATGGCACGTGGTTGGGAAAGCAAATCCGTCGAATCGCAAAAAGAGGATGCCGGCTCGGGCTTGGCCCGGAGTGAGTATCTAACTCCGGATCAGCGCGAGGTCAAGACGAAGCGGGACAGTCTCGAGCTGTCGCGGAGGCGTGTTCTCCAGGATCTCGAGGCGGCGCGATCCCCGATGAGGCGCACCTCCCTGGAGCGCGGGCTGGCCTTCCTGGACGAGGAGATCCAGAAGCTCGCTGACGTGGCAACCGCTTAAATCCCGCGGAAGGGGCTCGTGGTATCCTGATTCCATGTCGGAGCCTCAGCGCAAAATGACCGCAGAAGAGTACCTGACCCTGGAGCGCCAGTCGGAAGAGAAGCACGAGTTTCTCGACGGTGAGATGTTCGCGATGTCAGGCGCCAGCGCCGAGCACAACGACATCGTGTGGAATATCGCGGGCATTCTCCATGCCCAGCTCCACGGCCGCTCCTGCCGGGCCTCGATCGCCGACATGCGGCTCCAGGTGACTGCGACGGGACTCTATACCTACCCGGACATCGTCGTCGTCTGCGGGGAGCGCCGGTTCGGCGAGCTCGACACGCTGCTCAATCCGACGCTGATCGTCGAGGTTCTTTCGCCCTCGACCGAGGCCTACGACCGCGGCAAGAAGTTCGGGCACTATCGGACCATCGAGACGCTCCAGGAGGTGGTCCTGGTTTCGCAGGATCGCATTGACGTCGAACGGTTCTCGCGCCAGCCGAAGGGCGACTGGTTGCTCTCGGAGGCAACGCGGCTCGAAGATCGACTGTCCTTGACCTCGATCGGCTGCGAGCTATCCCTGGCCGCCATCTACGAGGGGGTCTTCGGCGACAACGCCGAATGACGGAGTCGCCGGGAGCTGGCGTCATGCTCCCGTCCCCTTCAGCTCCCGCCCGTCTTCCCCGCCTTCGTCACGAACGGCAGGATCAACGCCCCTGCTTTTTCCCTGGGAGCGCTGGCGTCCCGCCGGCATTCTTGTCTTTTTCTCCTTCCTCCTATCTCCGCCGCCACGCACTGCTCCAGCGCCAATCGTGCCGAGTACCGACGAGCCCCGCCTTCACCGGATTCTCCTCTAAATATTCGACAGCGTTCCTGAAGTGCTGATCGTCGCGCAGAAAGCGGTCGTAGTACTCGCGAGCCCAGAAATCGCCGGAACGCCGCAGGATCTTGTTGGCCCTATGAGCCGTGTAGGACTTCCAGGCCTGCACGATACCGGCGAGAGGCCAACCGGGTCGCGTTTCGACCAGCGCGTGCACATGGTTGGGCATCACGCACCAAGCAATCAGGCGATAGCGCTGGTCGTCGAAGTGCAGGAGAGCGTTCTCCACCAGATCTGCGAGGCGCTCGTCGCGCAGCCAGCAGGCCCCATGACCGGCGTCCTCGTAGCGGAGGAGGCGCTTGCGCAACTCGGCGTTTGCTTTGCCGGCCGTAGGGAGCGTTTCGACCTGGGCCAACTCGGACCTCCAGGATTGGACTACGGCATCGGGCACGGCGTCGTGCAGGCGAAAGGTGAGGGTCTGTAGGAGGCGGGGTTGATCGAAGTGCGGGAGGTAGCCACGCGAGTGCCAGGGGCTGGCGGCGGTTGAGGAGGAGGGAGAAAGAGCCGGCGAGGACGCCAGCGCTCCCAGGGAGAGGCCGAGCTCCATTTTGCTCACCAACTTACCTCTCCTTCATGGGAGCGCCGGCGTCCTCGCCGACATTCTTTCCCGGGTAGCGACTCCAGGAGCGCAAAGCACCGTTCATGACCTCCCCCTTCAGCGCCCGGCCGCCTTCTCCGCCTTGGTCACGAACGGCACCGGCCGTGCCGTCTTCATGCAGGTGACGTCCAGCCCCGCGACCGATCCCCGCTCCACGAAGTCCGTGACCACCCGTTCCTGACACTCCCCTTCGCCGTTGTGGGTACCGTGGGGGATCTGGACGAGGAGGCCGTGCGCGAAGCCCTTGGCGACCAGGGAGGCGTCCTCGGGCGGGGTGACCGGGTCGCGCTCGCCGGAGAGGAGGAGGGCGGGGACGTTCGAATGGACGAGGTCGCCCGAGCCCTTGGGGAGCGGCGCGTGCGGCCAGATGGCGCAGACTGCGAGCTGCTCCCGGACCCGATCGTCGCCGTAGAAGGTCCCCCGGGTGGCGGCCGGGATCTCCTTGGGATCGATCCGCGAGAGGTCCTCGGCGCAGGTGACCGAGAAGAGGAGCCCCAGCGCGAGCTCCTTCTGGAGCCCGGCACGGATCTGGACCGCGGCGTCGGCGAGCTGCCCGTAGTCCCCCTGGGCCGCCTGGTGGACGGTGAGGGGCAGCGCGCTCGCATGCCTCGGGTTGTAGAGGATGAAGCGGAGGGCGTCGGCGGCGGCGGAGCGGGTGAGCTCGACCTCTACCGGCTTGCCGGTCTCGGGGTGGGTCACCTGGACCCGGACCGGCTTGCCGGCGAGCCGGTCGAGCACCTCGCCGACCTCCTCCCGGAAGCGGGGGAAAGCGGCGCGGCAGGCCGGCTCGGCCGCGCAGTCGCGGGCGAGGAGGTCCAGCGCCTGCTGGGCGTTGCGGGCGTGGTAGAGGGGGGACGGTTCGCCCGGCTTCACCACCCCGCTCATGACGACGCTCCGCACCGCCTCCGGGTGCCGGGCGAGAAAGACCTGGGCCGCGTAGGTGCCGTAAGAGCCGCCCATCAGGTTGACCCGGCCGTACCCGAGATAGCGCCGCACCTCGTCGACGTCGTCCATGGCGGCGGCGGTCGTGTAGCGGGTGAGGTCGGCTTTCTTCCGCAGCTCGTCGCGGCAGGCGGTCGCGGCGTCGAGAGGGAAGATGTGGTCGAGCCGGGTGCCGTCGCCCCAGATCCGGCAGGAGAGGGGGTTCGAACGGCCCGTTCCGCGGGTGTCGACGAGGACGAGGTCGCGCCGGGCCCGCAGCGGCGAGCGGAAGAGCTCCGCCGCGCCCTCCGTCTCCCCCTCGCCGGGCCCGCCGGCGAGGAAGAAGACGGGATCGGACGCCCGGTCGGGACCCGTCGCCGGGAGGAGGACGATCCGCAGGGGGATCTTCCGTCCCGAGCGGGCCTCCCGGTTCTCGAAGACCTCATACGTTCCACATAGGGCGTCTCCCTTTCCGCCCGGCAGGGGGCAGGGGGAGAGCTTGCCCTGCCACCGCGGCACCGGAGCGGCAGGTGTTTCTGCCCGGACGGCGGCAGGAATGGAGAGAAGGGCGGCGAGAGTGGCGAGAGCGGCGGGCGTGAACAGGCGCTGGGGCATGTTTCTCCTCAATTCGTCTCTCTCGTCCTACGCTCGCGCGGCTTGAATGTTACCTGACTTCCGCCTGGATTACGTATAATGGGGAAAGTGGAGGGAGATCCCATGAAGAGCGCTCTCGCGAACGAGAAGATCGGCGACGCGGCCCTGGCCGCCAAAACCGGGAAGACGTGGCAGGAGTGGTTCGCGGTCCTCGACGCGGCCGGGGCGGCGGAGATGGGCCACTCGGAGATCGCCACCTGGCTCTGCGATCAATATGGGAGCGAGAAGGGCTGGCACTGGCAGATGA
>JAXDLD010000302.1:0-3328 GCA_034666805.1 Acidobacteriota bacterium | reverse complement strand
TGCCTCGGTTTCAACGACGCGATCGATCCGGGGCAGGTCCGCGATCTGGTTATCGTCGGCGCCGGACCCGCGGGGCTCGCGGCGGCCGTCTATGGTGCGTCCGAGGGGCTCGACGTCCTGGTGATCGAATCCAACTCGCCGGGAGGACAGGCGGGGTCGAGCTCGAAGATCGAGAATTATCTGGGTTTTCCCACCGGGATCTCCGGGCAGGAGCTGACGGGCCGCGCCTACACCCAGGCGCAGAAGTTCGGGGCTCAACTGATGATCGCCAAAGGGGTCACGCGGCTCGACTGCGGCCAGACCCCCTACGCCCTGGAGACCGAGGACGGTCCGCGGGTCCCGGCTCGCACCGTCATCCTCGCGACGGGCGCCGAGTATCGGACCCTGTCGCTCCCGGGCCTGACCCAGTTCCTGGGCGCCGGGGTGTATCACGGCGCGACCTTCATGGAGGCGCAGCTCTGCGCCGGTGACGAGGTCATCGTCGTGGGAGGTGGAAACTCCGCCGGCCAGGCCGCGGTCTTCCTCGCCCAGACGGCCCGTCATGTCCACATGCTCGTCCGGTCGGGCGGCCTCGCCGAGACCATGTCGCGATACCTGATCCGGCGCATCGAAGAGAATCCGGCGATCACCCTCAGAACCCACACGGAAATCGTGGCTCTCGAAGGGAGCCATCATGTGGAACGCGTGCGCTGGCGGGACCGCGAGGCCGGGACCGAGGAGACCCATGCCATCCGCCACGTCTTCGTCATGACCGGCGCCACGCCCAGCACCCACTGGCTCGAGGGCTGCATCGTCCTCGACGAGAAGGGGTTCATCAAGACCGGACCGGACCTCTCGCGGGACGAGCTCGCCACCGCGCGCTGGCCGCTCCCCCGGGCTCCCTATCTCCTCGAAACGAGCCTACCCGGGGTGTTCGCGGTCGGCGACGTCCGGTCCGGCAACGTCAAGCGCGTGGCCTCGGCCGTCGGGGAGGGCTCGATCGCGGTCTCCTTCGTGCATCGGGTGCTGCATGAGTGAGGAGTGAGGCTCCATGACTACAGGCGACCGCAGCCCCCCAGCAAGCTGAGTGACACACAAACTTCCGGCTGATGCACGAGTTGCCGCACGCCTTACCCTTGTCGCAGACCCTACAGCAGGTGGAACGTGGCGCGCAGGTGGCAGCGGACATCAGCGTCGGTGGGAGCAGTTAGAGGAAATCCTCCAGGTCCGGCTCTCCGGATGGAGCGGCTTCGAGAGGGGCAGAAGTTGCCGGCGCGTCTCCAACGAGCCACCCGGGCGAGGTCTGCGCCAGGAGAACCGATGCACTCCCCAGGAGGAGAAAGCTTCCGGCGATGAGAGCCCCGGCCCAGATCCTTCGCGCTCGTTGAGCTCGCGATCAGGATGACAGGGGAAAGCTAGCGGCGGAACCTCGGCCCCAAAGCGCGTTCAGGCTCGGGTCCACCTCGCGCGGGTGGTGCGGCGCAGGGCGCCCTCACGCGATCTTCGCGCCGCGCTCCGCCAGCAGCTCGCGGAGCAGGCTTCTGTCGCACCGGCTCTCGTCCGCGCAGCAGCAGCCGACCGCGAAGTCCGCGACTGAAGGGGCGACCAGGAGGTTCAGGGTCCACCGGTTCTCGGACGTCGCCATCTCGGCCCGGTACCGGCGCGCGAAGGTCGAGCTGCCACCCGCCGGTCGTTCGAGACAGAGGGGCAGTGGCGCCCCTCTTCATCCGGTCATCCGTTGTAAGGGGGCGGCGGCGGCCCCTCTTTATTCGTTCGTCCGTTGTAAGGGGGCCGTCGTAGAAATCCCGAGCCGCGTACTCGCTCTTCGGAACACCCCGCGGCGGACGCCGAACCGTCCCGATCCGCAGCCCCTCGCCAGGGAGCCTGGCGCTCCCCAGCCGCACGATGTGTACCGCCATCGCCTCACCTCCTCGTCCTTAAGCCACTCTACACGAGGTACGATGGGGTGAATCTCTCGCCGTCATGCCCTTCACCCTCCATCCCAGGCTCGCCCAGGACACCGTCGAGGTCGTCCGGCTCTCCCTCTGTCGAGTGCTGGTGATGAAGGACCGCCGGTTCCCCTGGCTGGTCCTGGTCCCGGAGCGGGAGTCGGTGCGGGAGATCCACGAGCTGGCCCCGGCGGACCGGGCGGCTCTCGTCGAGGAGATCGCGCGGGCCGGAGAGGTGCTGACGCTCCTCTTTCAGACGGACAAGCTGAACGTCGGCGCCCTAGGCAACCTCGTGCCCCAGCTCCACGTCCACGTCGTGGCCCGGAGGGCGACCGATCCCGCCTGGCCCGGGCCGGTCTGGGGCTATGGCGCGCCCGTGCCGTACGAAGAGAGCGAGCTCGAAGAGATCCGGGAGCGGCTCTCCGGCGCGTTCCGCCGGTACGACGGAACTAAACCTTTATCGTGATGCCAAGCGACGCAGGCGTCCGGCCCAGGACGGAGGCGCCTCCTCCGGCGTCGCGTCGCCGGGCGGCATACCGAGTCCCCTACGGGCAGGTCGCGAACGCCATCGTGTCCGTGATCGCCGGGGAGGTCTGGCCGAGGGGGTTCGTGTAGCGGGCGGCCTGGCCGGTCTTGGTGTCGGTCACCATGAGGTCGTAGCCGACGTTGGTGGTGGCGGCCGAGAAGACCCAGAAGTGCTGGTTGAGGGCGCAGCCGTCGATCACCTTGAGCATCATCTCCCAGTTGTCGGGGGTGAAGAACCAGAAGAGCCCCGAGCTGTCCGCGGCGGCGGCGCAGGGGGCGACCTGGCCGGGGCCGCTCTTGCCCTGCGGGTCGTGCCAGGTCACCTCCACCCGGAAACGGCCGCCCAGGAGGCAGAGGGTCGTGGGGCCCGGGAGGCAGGCCGGTGCGGGCGGCGGAGGTGGGGGCGGCGGCGCTGCGACGTAGGTCTTCCCTACGAGGAAGAGAAAGCCGTCGATCATCGTCTGGAGGGGCCAGACGTTGTGGCTGAAGCCGACCCGGACGTCCTCCTGCCAGGCGATCTGGAGGCGGTCCCACTGCGCCTTGAGCGCCGCCTCGGCGCCGCCCGTGAAGTTGGGGTCGGTCGTGCCGTAGTACATCCGGATGGGAGCCCGGTAGGCGGGGTCGGCCACGGCGGCAACGTCGTACTTGGGGGCGGAGAGGATGAAGACGGCGCTGTACTTCGAGACCGTCGTGTAGGCGAGGAGGTAGGCATAGGCCCCCCCCGCCGAGTGGCCGGCGATCGACACCCGGTGGTCGTCGACCGGCAGCTCCTGCTGGACCAGGCGGAGGCTAAGGGCGACGGTCAGGTCGTCCGCGCCCAGGTCCCACGAAGCCCCCGACGACTTGGGCAGGACGACCACCGCCTTGGCGGCGTC
>JAXDLD010000301.1:0-3940 GCA_034666805.1 Acidobacteriota bacterium | reverse complement strand
CGTCACCTGGGCGTCCTTCCCCAGGCCGAAGGTCAGAGCGTGGTCGCTCTCCGAGCAGTAGGAGGAGCCGCTCCGCACCATCCCCCACTGCTTGCCCCCGGGGGAGGTGAGACGTACCACGGCGCCCAGACCGTCGCGGTTCGACTTCGTCCCCACGGTCTTGACCGAGAGCCAGCGGTTCCGGTTGCCGCCGTCGTTCCTGAAGATATAGGCGGGGCCGTGATTCGTCGTGACGACGACGTCCAGGTCGCCATCGCGGTCGAGGTCGCCGTAGGCGGCGCCGCGGGCGACCATGGGGCGAGCGAGGTCGGCGCCCAGCGTGCGGCTCACGTCCTCAAAGGCGGTCTTGCCGCCACTGCCGAGATTGCGGAAGACGAGCGGCGGCTCCTTGTAGTGGATGCGCGGCTGCACTCTTTCGATCTCCTCTTCCAAGTGCCCGTTGGCGGCGAAGATGTCGGGCCAGCCGTCCAGGTCGTAGTCGAAGAAGAAGACTCCGAAAGAGAGGGTCAGGAGGCTCGCCTTCCCCACCGCCGACTTCGGCGCCTCGTCGACGAAGACCCCGGAGCCCTCGTTGTGGTAGAGGCCGAGCATCTCGTTGGCGAAGTTGCCGACCAGGAGGTGGGCCCGCCCGGAGCGGTCGTAGTCGGCGGCGTCCGTTCCCATGGCGCCGCGCACCGTGCCGTCCTCGCTGAAGGCGACGCCGGACTCCAGGGCCTCTTCGGCGAAGGTGCCGTTCTTCTGATTTCTGTAGAGCTTGTTGGGCTGGGTGTCGTTGGCCACGAAGAGGTCGGGCCAGCCGTCGCCGTTGTAGTCGAGGACGGTCACCCCAAGCGACTTCGAGGTCGGCTCGGCTACGCCTGCCTTCTGGCTCACATCCTCGAAGCGGCCGCCGCCCAGGTTGTGGAAGAGCTTCGAGGCCGTCCCCTTGTAGGACTCCGGCGTGCAGTAGGACTTGGTCGTGCCGTCGAGCGAGCACCAGAGGTCGGTCTGGGCGGTCCACTGCACGTAGTTGGCGACGAAGAGGTCGACCTTGCCGTCCTTGTCGTAGTCGAGCCAGGCGGCGCTCGTGCCGAAGCTGGCGTTCCGGATTCCGGAGGCCGCCGTCACGTCCTTGAACTTGCCCCGGCCCTCGTTGTGGAAGAGGCGGTCCCCTTCCAAGGCGGTGATGTAGAGATCCTCCCGGCCGTCGTTGTCGTAATCGGCGACCGCCACCCCCATGCCGTACATCTCGACGCCCAGGCCGCTCCCCGCGGTCACGTCCGTGAAGGTGCCGTCGTGATTGTTGTGGTAGAGGGCGGGGAGCGAGCGCTTGCCGCGCGGCGTCCAATCCTTGCCGTTGACGAACAGGAGGTCGGGCCAGCCGTCGCCGTCGGCATCGAAGATGGCGACCCCGGAGCCCAGGCTCTCGGGCAGGAGCTTCTTGCCCGCCCGGCCGCTGTTGTGGACGAAACGGAGGCCCGCCGGCTTGGTGATGTCGGTGAAATGGACGGCGCTGGTCAGGGCGGCGGGAGCCTTCCCCTTCGGGGCTGGCGCCGAGGCGGCGATCCCGGCGACCGTGGCAAGAAGGCCGGCCGCCAGGAGGAGACGGGAGCGCCTCAAGGCTGGCCTCCGGCGGCGGCTGCGGCGGCGGCGATCGGCCCGGCGGGAGTTACCCCCAAGGGGACGCTCTCGTGCTCGTGGATCGGCTGGCGCTCGTTGTTGTCCTCCGGGCTCGCCCGGCGGCGGACGCCGGTGATCGCCTGCGAGGACTCCTCGGCCTTGAAGCGGCGGAAGAGCGCCGCCTCGCGCGCCGCCTTGGGCGCATCCCGCAGGCCGCGGTAGGCGAGCATCATCGTGTAGTGCATCTGGACATCCTCGGGGTCGACGAGGCAGATCTGCCGCAGCACCTCGACAGCCTTCTGGTAGTCGCGCTTGAGGAAGAGGACGCGGCCGATCTGGTTCAAGACCACCCGGTCGCGCGGGTAGAGGGTCCGCGCCCTGGCGAGCGAGGCGAGCGCGCCGTCGTAGTCGCCGTCCGTCTTCTGCACCTGGGCGAGGAAGAAGTGCGCGGAGGCGAGTTTCGGGTCGAGGGCGATGGCCTTCATGAGGTAGGGACGGGCGCGCTCGGTCTCGCCCTCGCGGATCAAGGCCCGGGCGACGTTCACCCAGCCGTTGGCATAGCCCGGCTCGGCCTCGGTGGTGCGGAGGAAGGCGTACTCGGCGCCCTTCAAGTCACCCTGGAGGAGCATGCCGATCCCCCAGTCGTTCCAGCGCTCGCGGTCCGCCTTCTTGACCACCGGTTGCCAGGCCTCGGGGTGGGCGGAGTCGGCCAAGGGGAGCTCCGCCTTGGCCTCGGCCACGACGAAAATCGGCAGGTCGGGGATCCGGTCCTTGATCTTCCCAGAGACGTTCTTCGGGATGTTCGCCGGATCGAAGCTGTATTCGAGGCTGTTGTGGTGGGCCGAGATCAGGCCCGGGTCCTGGCCCGGCTTGGCCTTCCCGGCGTAGACGAACTGGGTGTAGTAGTGCGCGAACTTGCGGTAGTTGACCTTGGCGGTCAGGGTCAGGGGGCCTACCGCGTCGGCCGGCACGTGCATCCGGAAGTGGACGGTGTCGGCGGCGCCTGGGGGGATCAGCCGGGTGTAGAGGACGCTCCGCGACTGCCAGGCGTTGCGCTTGTTGATCGGGTTGCCCTCGGCGTCGAGCTGGTAGGAGCGGTAGAAGTGCGCCCCGGGCTCGACCGGCCCCTTGCCGTCGTCCTCCACCTTGCCGCTCCAGAAGATCACCCGGCCCTTGGCGTCGACCGCCTGGAGCTCGACCCAGACGTCGAAGGCGTCGACCGTGCCGCCGGGGAAGAAGTGGCCGACCTTCCGGGTGCGGACGACGGTGTCGACCCGGACGGTCGAGCCCGGCTGGACGGCGGAGCCGGCAACACCTAAGGGCGCCGAGACCTTCCCCACCTCGCGGAGGAACCCCGGCCCGCTCGGCTCCGCCTCCTCCCCCACCGCGAAGGTCGAGGCGGTCTGCGGCCCCTCGTCCCCGCGGCGCACCATCCGGGTCTCGCCCTTGCCCTCCTCGACGGGCGAGACGGCGAAGAGGTCGACCGAGACGGCGCCTTTAATGAAGGCCTCGGTGACCGCCAGCTGGGTGTCGTCGTGGTTGACGTAGGGGATGGCCGTGTTGGCGCCCGGGAAGCGGTGCGAGTGGACCTTGCCGTTCCGGTTGCCGGGGTCGTTCGAGGCGACCTCCGGCATGTGGCAGGTGATGCAGGTCGAGGTCTCCTTGGGGTAGTAGAAGGAGCGCGCCCCCTGCCCCGAGACGCCGGAGGCCTGCCAGGCGTCGTACTCGTTGAAGCCGCGGAACCAGCGGTAGTGGTTGACCGGCACGTCGAGATGCACCTTGTGGCAAGTGGAGCAGAACTCCGATTGATCGGCGCGCATGAACGGCTTCATGAAGGTGCGCCGGTGCGGCTCGGGGTTCAAATAGGTCATGAAGTGATCGAGGTTCTTGATCACCGGGTTCTTGGAGGTCGCCAGCTCGTGGAGCGGCGGGTATTCGATCGTGAAGCCGCCGTTGCCCATCGAGCTGTCGACGTGAACGATGGCGTGGCAGGAGGTGCAGGCGAGGCCGGCCTGGGCCTCGGGGGTGTCGATCTGCTCTTTGATGGGGCGATCGAAGCGGCCGTTGAAGAAGACCGCATGGTCGTGGCAGCCGGCGCACCACTTGCTCGGCCGGGTGCCGATCGTGTCCTGCATGTACTCGATCGACTTCCTGTAGAACTGGTTGTTGAAGGAGGCGAAGTGATGGACCGAGGACTGCCACTGCTGGTAGATGTCCTTGTGGCACTCGCCGCAGGCCGCGGAATCCATGAAGAAGTTGGCGGGGATGATCCCCCCCACGTTGGTCTTCGCCGAAGAGGGGAAAAACGGGGACTTGGGGCCGCCGCCCTCGCCCTCCATGG